>CAZVWA010000075.1:0-6450 GCA_964631085.1 uncultured Rubrivirga sp. | reverse complement strand
CCGCCACGTTGCCTCCCGTGTCGTTGGCTCTGCACTCTTTGCAGAGTCCACTAGTGAAACTGTGACAGAGGTATGAAGCAAACGCAAAGATATATGCGTCATTTCACGTTCTCGTGTCGCGCTTGTGGTAGCGCTTATGCACGGTTTTCTTGCGACAAAGACGATATGTATCGCGCTGCTGCAGTTGTCTTTCGTTGCTCGTGATGTGCATGTGACGAAGTTCTGGCAATATGCGCACCCATGACAACCAATCCATCGCCGCGTGATCCGCGTGAACTTCCAAATGTCGAGGACCAGGCCGTAAGTGTTCTTGGCGGAACGGGTGAACAAGGTCGCGGCCTTGCGCAACGGCTCGCGAGGGCGGGACAGAAGGTGATTATCGGATCACGTTCGGCCGATCGTGCGCAGGCGATTGCTGCGGAGATCGGATCAGGAGTCACAGGTGCGTCGAATGAGGACGCGGCTCGGGCCGGGGACATCGTCATCGTTGCCGTGCCCTGGGATGGACACCGTGAGCTATTGGAATCGCTCGCGGATGACCTCGCTGGCAAGATCGTCGTCGATTGCGTCAATCCACTCGGATTCGACAAACAGGGTGCGTTCTCGCTTCCGGTCGAAGAGGGTTCGGCAGCCCAGCAGGCCGCGGTCGTCTTGCCGGATTCGACCGTCGTTGGAGCTTTCCACCACATCTCTGCGGTGCTACTGCTCGATGACTCGGTGGAGTCGATCGACACTGATGTTCTGGTGTTGGGCGATGATCGCGCCGCCACCGATGCAGTGCAAGCCCTTGCTAGTCGCATCCCGGGCATCCGGGGCGTCTACGGCGGTCGCTTGCGAAACGCTGGTCAAGTAGAAGCGTGGACGGCCAACTTGATCTCGATGAATCGCCGCTACAAGGCCCACGCGGGTGTGCGGATAACCGACGTCTAGCCGGCTCGTCGAACGGTTTGTTGCCCGACCTCTAGGAGTACGTGTGCTCCTCAGCCGGGTAGGAGCGAGACTCGACGTCATCAACCCATGAGCCGATCGCCTCGGACATAACCTCGCGCAGGTTCGCGTAGCGACGCACAAAGCGCGGCGCAGGGTCGGGGGTCAAGCCGAGAAGGTCCTGCCACACGATCACCTGGGCGTCGGTTGCCGGACCGGCGCCGATTCCGATGGTGGGAATCGTCAGGACCTCGGAAACCTGAGCGGCCAGGTCCGAGGGAACCACCTCGAGAACTACAGCCGCTGCACCGGCGGACTCCAATGCCTTCGCATCTTGGAGTAGACGTTGGCCACTCTCGCCACGCCCCTGCACCCGGTACCCACCCAGCAGGTTGACCGACTGCGGAGTGAGGCCGAGGTGTCCGATGACCGGCACTCCGGACGCCGCGAGCGTTTCGATTTGAGGCAGCACGCTTTGCCCACCTTCGAGCTTGACCGCGTGAGCCCCGGCTTCCTTCATAAAGCGCGCCGATGTTGCCAGCGCCTGTGCTGGACTTTCTTGGTAGGAGCCGAAGGGAAGATCGGCAACGATGAGTGCCCGTGAAGTTCCGCGGACAACGGCCGCCACCATAGGCAGTAGATCATCGACGGTGATGGGGATAGTCGAGTCGTGCCCGTGGACGACCATCGCTGCGGAGTCGCCGACTAGTAGGGCGGGCACACCGGCTTGTTCGATAATGCCGGCGGTCAGGGCGTCGTAGGCGGTGACCATCGACCATGCTGCGCCGTCGTCGGTCCGCTTTTGCAGATCGCGCATGGTGATGCGGCGAATAGGTGCGTGAGTAGACATGTCTGCACTCCCATCTCGAGGCTCCCGTGCGGAGTCCCCGGACGTAATAAGCATGCCACGAATCCGTGCCGTCGCCCAGCAGGACCCGGGAGTAGAGTCCTAGACAGATTCGTGGACCCCATACAGCGGTGCCCACACGGCCCGCTCGGGGGATGAATGCAGTCTGCGCGTAATGACGCTGACGGTTGGATGACTTCTGGGGAGGGGCACCCCAGACGCTGGGCCATCCTGGGCGTGCTGGTGGTCAGCCTTCTCATCGTGGTTTTGGACAACACCATCTTGAATATCGCTCTACCTACTATCCAACGCGATCTCCAGGCAACGCAGGGAGAGTTGGTGTGGGCCGTGGATTCCTACATTCTGGTTTTTGCCGCCTTGCTCTTCACCTGGGGAGTTCTAGGCGACAGGTATGGCCGGAAGCGGATTCTCATCCTCGGGCTCGTAGTTTTCGGGTTGTCGTCGGCTGCCTGCGCCTTCGCGCTTTCCCCACAAATGCTGATCGGTTTTCGAGCAGTGATGGGAGTGGGGGGCGCGGCTGTGCTCCCGACCACGCTCGCCATCATCACCGTCGTCTTCCCGCCGCACGAACGCGGGAAGGCCATTGGCCTGTGGGCCGGCGCAGTCGGCGCGGCTGTTGCTCTTGGCCCGATTCTCGGTGGTGCGCTGTTGCAGAATCCGCAATGGTTCGAGCCCTTGACGGGCAACGCCTGGGGTTCTGTGTTCTTGATCAATGTTCCAATCGTCGTCATCGGATTGGTTGGTATCTGGAGGGTAGTCCCAGAAACCCGCAATCCAGAAAGTCGCAAACTCGATGTTCTTGGTCTGAGCCTCTCAATCACCGGCCTGGTGTTGCTCGTTTACGGAATCATCCACGCGTCCGAGACCCGGACCTGGGTGGACCCCATGGTGCTAGGGCCGATGTTTGCGGGTGTAGCCGTCATCGCTGTGTTCTTATTCATGGAATACCGCAGTGATCATCCGAGTTTCGACGTGACCTTGTTTCGAAATCGCGGATACGCAGTCAGTATCGCTGCTGTTTCGCTGGCTTTCTTCGCGCTTTCAGGCATCACATTCACCTTGCCGTTCTACCTTCAAATCCTTCGAGGCTACGACACACTGACTGCCGGATTGTGTTTCATTCCATTTGCCGTTGGGCAGTTGCTCGCGGCACCGAGGAGCGCGACAACGGTCGCTCGTTTCGGCTACCGCTCGGTAATGACGGGTGGACTGATCGTCGTCGCGATCGCGCTGACGTCGCTCATATTCATCGAGATCGATACCCCCCTGTGGCTGCTTCTTGGGATCTTCTTCCTGTTCGGTCTCGGAATGGGCAACGTCATCGCGCCGGCATCGACAGTGATGCAGAACGTGCTGCCGTTGGCCCGGGCGGGCGCGGGATCTGCCGTTCAGAACACCGTGCGTCAGGTGGGAGGCGCACTGGGAGTCGCCATCGTCGGAACGGTTCTGGCAACGCAGTATGCGGCGAACCTTGCTGCGAGTGTCGGCGAACTTCCCGAGGGAGCCACCCGGGCGTTGCCCGACGACGCGTTTGCTGCAGCCAGCGAGTCGATCATCGCCACTCAAGGCGTGTTGAATGCGGCTGCGGACTCCGGTGTTCCGGCAGTGGTCCTCGATCCACTACGGACAGCTGCATTCGCAGATTTCCTGGCGGCAAGCCACGTCACTTCCATCATTTCGGCAACGATCGTCGTGATCGCAGCTGTCGTGGTCGGGTTCGGGCTGCCGCACATCACAGTTCCAACCAAGGGAGCCTTGCAAGGAGACCGCGCACCGCAGGGTCCGCCGGCAAGCCCTATCGACGAGCGGATCGAAGACCAGGTGGAGCACTACTCGCAGGATCTTGCTGAAGAACTCGAATCTGGAGAAAGCACTAATTAGTCGTCGCGCCCGACGTTCTCACGCCACCGATTAGTAATGGGTAATCGACGGTCTCGTCCGAAGGCACGCGCTCCGATCTTCGTGCCCGGCGGGTACTGACGACGCTTGTACTCGGCTCCGTCCGTCATGCGAAGGACGCGTTCAACCAACGGTGCATCGAAGCCGTCAGCAACGAGCTCCCGTGCGCCGGTGTCCTCGTCGACGTACGCCTCCAATAGGGCGTCTAGGTCGGCGTAGTCGGGGAGAGAATCTGTGTCCTTTTGGTCTGGTCGAAGTTCCGCCGAGGGTTCCTTGGTGATCGAGCGGGGCGGAATCGGTGCCACCTCTCCTCGGGCCTGTGCCTGGTCGTTTCGCCACCGGGCAAGTTCCCAGACGAGGCTCTTGGGCACGTCCTTGATCGGTGCGAAGCCTCCGACGGCATCGCCGTAGATGGTGGAGTAGCCGACGGACAGCTCGCTTTTGTTTCCCGTTGCAAGCACGAGGTGGCCTTCCGCGTTGGACACGCTCATCAAGATCATGCCGCGAATCCGCGCCTGCAGGTTCTCCTCGGCTAGGCCGGTGAGCTGCAAACTGGCTTGGAAGGCGTCGAACATCGGACCTATCGACACGTCACGAATCGATAGCCCCGTGCGCTCGGCAAGATCGTGGGCGTCCTCCACCGAGTGGCCGGAGGAGTAGCGGCTGGGCATGGCGATTCCGAAAACGCGATCCGCACCCAGGGCATCGACGGCCAGAGCACCGACGAATGCCGAGTCGATGCCCCCGCTGAGACCCAGAAGGACGCTTGTAAAACCATTTTTCTCGACATAGTCGGCCAGACCCATGCGAAGGGCCGCGTACACCTCGTCGTGATCGTCGAGGCGTTGTGACACCAGTGGTGTGAGCGGAGGGGTTGGCGTGCCTGGGTCTGCACTTCGCCTGATTTCCAGAGTCACCCGATCGGGTGCGTGAGGCGTCGACGGGGAATCCACATCCGCAAAGACAACTTCGGTCCCGAACTGGCAAGCGCGTTCGACGAGGCGGCCGCTGCGATCCACCACTAAGGAATCACCGTCGAATACCAGTTCATCTTGACCACCGGTCATGTTGGCGTAGGCGATCGTTGCGCCGCTGGCACTGGCTTGGTCGACGCACAACTGCATGCGGACGTCGTCCTTCATTCGCTCGTAGGGCGAGGCATTCAAAACCGCGAGCAGATCGGCGTCCGCCTCGCGGGCCCATTGCACCGGACCACCGTCGCGCCACAGGTCCTCGCAAATCGCCACACACACTCGTGTTCCGTCGAGTTCGAAGATCAGCGGTTCACTTCCCGGGACGAAGTAGCGAGCTTCGTCGAAGACGCCGTAGTTGGGCAGGAAGTGCTTGTCGTACCGGGCCAAAATTCGTCCCCGATGGACCAACGCCGCTGCGTTCACCGGCCCACCTCGCGGCCGGCCGACGCTGGCCTCCGCGTCATCGCTGTGATCGAGGTAGCCGATCAAGCAGACAAGATCCCCATTTCCGTCGCGCTCGATAGCGGATGCCAGGTCCGCCATCGATCGTCGTGATGCCTCCTGAAATGAGGGGCGAAGGGACAGGTCCTCGACCGGGTAGCCGGTGAGAGCCATCTCCGGGAGGACCAGGAGAGCCGCGCCGCCCGCGTTGGCAGTATCCGCGGCTGCGCGGATGAGCCGGGCATTGCCCTCAAGGTCACCCACCGTCGGGTTGATCTGGCCGAGGGCCACGCGCAGAGCGGTCACCGGGGGAGAGTACCGACCTCGGGGAGTCCGTAACGTCCACGTAACACGACACGGCACACTATGGACTTGTGGAGAAGCAGGCGGAGTTCGTCCTACGCACGATCGAGGAACGCGACATCAGATTCGTGCGCCTTTGGTTCACCGACGTCCTTGGAACCTTGAAGTCGGTCTCGATCGCACCGGCCGAGCTCGAAGGCGCATTCGAAGAAGGAATCGGGTTTGACGGATCGGCGATCGAGGGATTCGCTCGTGTGCACGAGTCGGACATGCTCGCCAAGCCCGACCCCAGTACTTTCTCGATCCTGCCGTGGCGTGGGGAAGCGCACGGCGTAGCCCGCCTGTTCTGCGACATCTTGATGCCGGACGGTTCCCCGTCCTATGCAGATCCGCGCTACGTGTTGAAGCGGACCCTCATGAAGGCCGCGGATCAAGGCTTCAGCTTCTACACCCATCCCGAGGTCGAGTTCTATGTGCTCAAGAACGGACCTGGGCAGGGGATCGCTCCCGAGCCTGTCGATCGCTACGGCTACTTCGACAATGCTCCGCATGGCGTTGCGCACGATTTCCGCCGCCAGGCAATCACAACCCTCGAGGCAATGGGAATCTCCGTCGAGTACAGCCACCACGAGGGTGGTCCCGGTCAACAGGAGATCGATCTGCGCTACGCGGACGCACTCACGACTGCCGACAATCTCATGACTTTCCGCTTGGTGGTCCAGGAAGTCGCCATGGAGCAGGGACTCTATGCGACCTTCATGCCCAAGCCCTTCCGTGACGAGCCCGGCAGCGGCATGCACACCCACCTCTCCCTTTTCGAAGGCGACAGGAATGCATTCCACGAAGCAGGTGCGGACTACCAACTCTCCAAAGTCGCACGCTCCTTCATCGCCGGTCTGCTCGTGCATGCGCCCGAGATCACGGCGGTGACTAACCAGTGGGTGAACTCCTATAAGCGTCTGGCCGGTGGCGGAGAAGCGCCCGCATGGATCTGCTGGGGTCACAACAACCGCTCGGCCCTCATCCGTGTTCCGATGT
>CAZVWA010000074.1:0-6677 GCA_964631085.1 uncultured Rubrivirga sp. | reverse complement strand
TCGATCTGTTGAAAGGAGCCTTCGTCGAGGAAGGCCTCGATCCGTTCCAGGGCGGTCATCTTGCCCTTGGCGTGTTGCTTATCGATAGCGGCCTGACGACGGCTAGCCGCGTCGGCACGGCGGGCTTTGAGGATCTCGGCTTTCCCAGCCGTCGTGCGTCGCTCCGGACCTGTCGGCTCGGCGATTTCGCTCGGCTCTGCGCTCATTCGGGTGACCCTTCCGTGCCGCAATCGTTGATCATCGACCTTGCGTACCTTAGCCCCGTGGAACCGACCTCAAACCTGCCCGACCCCGAAGTCGTGGTGCAGAAACTACGACGTTTGGGTTGTCCATGGCCGGCTCCTCGAGTTGCGGAGACAACGGAGTCGACGAACGCCGACGCCCTCGGCGCGCTGGCGCAGGGCGCGGAAACCGGCCTGTGTTTCGTGGCGGGAGAACAAACGGCCGGTCGGGGTCGACAGGGACGGGCGTGGGTAAGCGACCCCGGCGCAGGGTTGTGGTGCAGCACGGTGATTCGCGATTTCCCCCACCCTGGTCGATTGCCGCTGCTCGCGGGGCTTGCGTTGATCGACGCCGCCACGGCGCTCGACGGTCCGCCGTTGTCGGTCAAGTGGCCGAACGATGTTCTCGCACGTGACGGTCGCAAACTCGCCGGAATCCTGGTGGAAGGTCGCTCGGACGGAGCAGTCATCGGAATAGGCATCAACGTCGATCATTCAGCCGAATCGCTACCGGTCGATCACGCGGTGTCGTGGCGACTTGCATCAGATCAGGTGCCCGATCGCAGCACGTTGTTGGCCACGCTTCTGGCCTCTCTGCATTTGCGATTGACAGGTGATTGGCCGGGCGCGCTGGAGTCCTATCGGCATCGATGCAGCACGCTGGGAAGAGACGTCATGGTCGAGTTTCCCGGTGGACAGACTCTCACGGGGCGGGCAATGGATATCGACGACGAAGGCCATCTCCTCGTCGAAGACGGTCAAACAACGCGAACTGTCGTCGCCGGCGACGTGGTTCATGCCACCATTGCGCCGTGAGCTACCCGACGCGACTCCTGGCCCCCGGCGAACGCATCGCCTTCGAACTCAAGCCCCATTGGCGGGCACTCATCGCACCGGCCATCGTGCTGATCATCGAGGTCTTCGTAGGAACCTGGCTCTACTTCTCCGTCGCCAACTGGAGTATTGGATCGTGGTCCCTGGCATGGCTGCAGTGGCCGATCCTGATCATCCTCATCGGTATCGCGATCTGGCGCGTGGCGATTCCCTTCGCCCGGTGGTTGACCACTCAATACGTATTCACGTCCCGCCGAATCATCGTCCGCCGCGGCCTGGTCACCAAGCAGGGCCGAGACATGCCCTTGAACAAGGTGAACAACGTGTCCTTCTCGGTGAGCGTGCTCGGGCGGATCATGAACTACGGGGCCCTCGAGGTCGAATCCGCGAGTGATGACGGTGATCTCTACATCGATGATGTCCCCGATGTCGAGGAAATCCAACGACTGGTCTACGAACTGCACGAGCTCGATGATTCGCGCCGACGCGAGGGGAGCGACGGCGACGACCCGCTTCCGCCGATGGGCTAGTCCCGGTTGGCGTCGTCTGAGGGGGGCTAAATGGGGGTCGACGCGTCCCGCTCGTAGAGCTCTTGGTCCGCAGCGTTGTCCTTGGGAATATCTGGGAACACCCATTTGCGGTAGGACCAGAAGCGAAACAGCGTGCCCAGACCCAAGCCGACGACGTTTGCGCTGATGTTGTCAGCAAGGGGTGAGGTCAGGCCCAGGACGTAATGGCTGAACCACAGGCAGGCGACCGCGATGAGCATTGCCACGCCGTTGAGCGCGAAGAACAGCAGGTACTCCTTGCCCATGTGGGTGCGGCCGCGATGCCGAAACGTCCAAAAGCGATTCCCGGCGTAAGCGACGGTCGTGGCGACGGAGACGCTGATGACTTTGGCGGTTAGCGGCTTGTCATACAGCGGACCTTCGCCCCCGGCAAACCTGAGGATGTTGAACAACCCGATGTCGACCACGAGGGCACTCAAGCCGACGATCCCGAACTTGGCGATCTCGCGATAGAGGTCGCCAACGGTCGATTGGATGTATCGGTATCCGCGCGAGAGGGAATGCGGCGCGGGCATCGCGGCAGTCTAACCAGCGGTGCTCCCCGGAAGCGACGGCTAGGTTGGTCCCGTGAGTTCCGATGTTCGACCGCGGGTAGGGATGGTCGGTGGGGGGCAGCTCGCGCGGATGAGCGCTGGCCCCGCGGCCGCGCTGGGTATCGACCTCCGTGTTCTCGCGACCTCACCCACCGAGTCCGCTGCACAGGTGGTGGCCGACGTCGCCCTGGGATCGCACGACGACGAGCACGCGGTACTGAAGTTCGCCGAGGGGTGCGATGTAGTCACTTTCGATCACGAGCACGTGCCGCCGCCGATTCTGGAAAAGCTCGAGGCCCGCGGAGTGGCGGTACGCCCTGGTCCGCATGCACTGATCAATGCCCAGGACAAGGCCGTCATGCGGCGCACATTGGAGGGTGCGGGAGCGCCCGTACCTGCGTGGCGAGTAGTGGCATCGGTGGGCGAGGCCGAGGACTTTGCCTCGGAGGTTGGCTACCCCTTCATCCTCAAGACCACACGCGGCGGTTACGACGGCAAGGGGGTGTGGCGAATCGAGGACCCGGGTTCGCTCGCACAGGTCATGGAGTCGGCGCTAGCTCCCGGAGCGCAGTGGCTAGCCGAAGCCGCAGTGCCTTTCGTTCAAGAACTTTCCGCGCAGGTGGCGCGATCACCCAGCGGGCAGAGCGTGGCCTACCCCGTCGTGCGTACCGTCCAGGCCGATGGCATCTGCAGTGAGGTTCTGGCACCCGCGCCTGATTTGGATCCCGAGCGCGCCGTCGAAGCGCAGCGGATCGCTCTTGAGATTGCCGGTGCCTTGAACGTGACCGGCATGCTCGCAGTGGAGATGTTCGACACTGGGCAGGAGATCACGGTGAATGAACTCGCGATGCGTCCGCACAATTCAGGCCACTGGAGCATCGAAGGTGCTGTGACGAGTCAATTCGAAAATCACCTTCGTGCGGTCCTCGACCTCCCGCTTGGATCGCCAAACTTGCGTGCTCCAGCTGCCGTAATGGTGAACATCCTTGGCGGAGACGTCGGCGATCTCTATTCCGCCTACCGCCACGTGTTCGCCCGCGATCCTGGAGTCAAGGTCCATCTGTACGGCAAGGAGGTTCGTCCTGGCCGTAAGGTCGGTCATGTGACGGCGGTCGGTGAAGACGTTGATCGATTGCTCGATCGAGCGCGTCACGCTGCGGACTACTTCAGTGGAGCCATCGATGAGTAGCAGTGCAAAGGCCCTGGTCGGAATCTGCATGGGCAGCGATTCGGATTGGCCGACAATGGAAGCCGCGTCGCTCGCACTCGACGAGTTCGGCGTTGCTCATCGAGTGGATGTCGTCTCGGCTCACCGCATGCCCGAAGAGATGATCGAATACGGCAAGTCCGCACGCTCCTCGGGGCTCGGCGTGATCATCGCCGGTGCGGGTGGCGCTGCGCATTTGCCGGGAATGCTGGCTGCTGTGACGCCCCTTCCCGTGATCGGTGTGCCGGTGAATGCGACGTCGGTGGACGGTATGGACTCGTTGTTGTCGATCGTGCAGATGCCCGCCGGTGTTCCCGTCGCAACCGTGGCCATAGGCGGAGCGCGAAACGCGGGGCTGTTGGCGGTGCGGATGCTGGGTATCGCGGATGCGTCATTACTTGACCGAATGGAGCAGTTTCAGGTTGAGTTGAATGCGGCAGCGCGAGCCAAGGGCGACGCCATCCGCCGCGAGCGCTAACAATTAAGTCTTCGGTACTCGATCGCGGGACATCGGTCCATCACCATGAGCATCCCGGCGTCCGTAACGCGCTGCGCAGCGTCGTAGTCGATTACCTCGAGTTGAAACCACACAGCCTTCGCGCCGATGGTGATCGCTTGATCGGCGAATTCCCCGGCGCGATCGAAGCGAACGAATACGTCGACTACGTCGGGTGTGCCGTGGACCTTCGCGGCGTCGGCAATCGAGGTGAAGCCCTGCTGTCCGTGCACCATTGGAGCTCGAGGATGAATGGGCACGACAGTTTTGCCGTGCGATTGAAGGACTTTGGCTACCCGGTACGCGGGACGGTCGGGGGTGTCTCCGAGGCCAACGACGAACCACAGGCTCGAGTGCTCCAGTAGGTCCCGGATCTGATCGTCGCTGGCGTGATCGGCGCTCATGCTCCGCGTCAGGCGGTTGGGCGACCGAGGGCGCGGTACGTCCAGCCGGCCGATCGCCAACGATGCGGATCCAGAACATTGCGACCGTCGATGATCGCGGCCGTGCGGACCTTGTCAGTCAAGGTGGTCGGATCTAGTTCGCGGTACTCGTTCCACTCGGTCCCCAACAGCAGCAGATCGCTGCCGGTTGCCGCGTCGACTAGGTCGAGGCGGTAGTCCATGTGCGGGTAGACGCGCTCTGCGTTCGCAAGCCCTTTGGGGTCGTGGACGCGAACGTCGGCGCCTGCGTTGTAGATGGCGACGGCAACGTCGAGGGCCGGTGAGTCGCGGACGTCGTCGCTGTCGGGCTTGAAGGTTGCACCGAGCATCGTGACGACCTTGCCTCGGAAGTCACCGCCCAAAGTCTTGCGAGCCAGGTCCACTGTGTGGGCCCGGCGACGAAGATTGATCTGGTCGACCTCGCGCAGGAAGGTGAGTGCTTCCTCGGCCCCGAGCTCGCCAGCTCGAGCCATGAAGGCACGGATGTCTTTGGGGAGGCATCCGCCGCCAAAGCCCAGGCCTGCGGCAAGGAAACGATTGCCGATGCGCGGGTCGTAGCCGATCGCCTTTGCCAGCATCGTGACGTCTGCACCTGCGGTTTCGCAGACCTCCGCCATCGCATTGATGAAAGAGATTTTGGTTGCAAGGAAGGAGTTCGCTGCGACCTTCACGAGTTCGGCCGTGGGGAAATCGGTGATGAGGAACGGGACGTCATCTGCGATCAGCGGCGCATAAACCGCACGCATCACCTGCTCGGCCCGATCGGTGGTGACACCGACCACCAGGCGATCTGGCTTCAAGGTGTCCTGAACCGCAAAGCCTTCGCGCAGGAACTCCGGGTTCCACGCAACCTCAACACCGCTTGGGGCGGTGTTCTTGAGGAGCGCGACGATCTCATCTGCGGTGCCGACTGGAACGGTGGACTTGCCGACCACCACATCGGTGCTCGAAAGATGGGGAGCGATTGCGTTCACCGCTCCGAACACCTGAGACATGTCCGCCGCGTAAGCGCCGGGCTGTTGCGGTGTGCCCACGCAGATGAAGTGCACATCGGCCTCGCGGCCCGCCTCTTCGAAACTCGTGGTGAAACGAAGGCGGCCGGCATCGAGGTTGCGCTGCAGGAGGTCATCGAGTTCGGGCTCGAAAAACGGCACCGTGCCGGCACTTAAGGACTCCACCTTGGCTGGATCGACGTCCACGCCGATCACGGTGAAGCCAAGCTCGGCCATGCAGGCGGCATGGGTGGCACCGAGATACCCGGTGCCGATGACCGAGAGCACGGGTGCGGTGGGAGACGTTTCAACCTGCGGCATGCCACGAGCGTAGCGAGGACGCCCCTACGCTTGCCGCATGGCGAGCCCCACCGTGCCCGGAACCCGGGTCCGTGAGCGTTCCGGCGCCTCGGCGGATTCTGGTGCTCGCTGGAGCGTTCGCGCCGATCATCTCGGCTGCTACCGCCAGCTCGTCACGGCGTGTGTTGGGGCGGGGCCGGTGGGTTCTGTCGAGGTCCGAATCGACAAGTGGCGTCGCCCGCACCTGGGTTGGGTAGGTTCCCCGGGCGTCGGCGGGGTGGACGAGGTCGCGGTACGGCCGAAGGGCGACGGCGTCGAGGCGGAACTCGTTCTTCGGGATCCGCGCGATGCCGGAGTCGTGCTGTCCGCGGTTCTTCGCATGCTGCAGCCGACACTCTCCGGTTTTCCCGCTCCCACCTGGATGCCCGGCGTGCAGACCGACGGGATCCTTGCCGAACACGTCCGCGATGTGGTGGGTGATGGTGAGGTCGACCCGCATGTTCGTCGCGCGGATGCACTGCTCGTCCCAAGTGACTGGTCGGTCGACGATGAGCACGCCGAGGGTTTCGCCGAACACGTGGTGTCCGTTTCCCCCGGGTTGTGGGGAGAGCATGAGGTACGTATCGATCCGACGATCCATCGTCCGCATGGTCGTTCGTCGGACGCGATCGGCGAGGTGTGGTCTGCGGACCGGATGTTGGAGCGCTACCGCACGGGGGTGACGCTGACCGACATCAAACCCTTGCGGTCGGTTTCAGCTGTGACCGAGGCGTCGTCCCTTCCCCCCACACTGAGTGCGCAGTTGGCCGCGGCCGGCGTGGTGCTCGCTAATTCGGTCGATGAACTCCCGGCAACGGACGATTACCTCGCGTGGCAGTCCGCGTCGGTTGCCGGGCGTCGAGATGTGCTGCGGACTCATGCCCCGTGGCCGGCGGTGGCCCACTGGCCCACGGTGAGCGTGCTGCTTTCCACCCACCGGCCCGAGCGGCTCGCGCACGCCCTGGCGATGGTTCGTCGGCAGGACTACCCGCATCTGCAGGTGATCGTCGTTCTTCACGGAAACGAGGAGGACGTCGCTCGCT
>CAZVWA010000073.1:0-6844 GCA_964631085.1 uncultured Rubrivirga sp. | reverse complement strand
GGCAAGCGAGACCAAGGCAAGCGAGACCAAGACTCCGGTTGCTCCCAAACAGCCCACGGCGCCTATTCAGCAGACTCCGAGCGTCGCCTTCGTCGCAGCCGGACCGGGGGACCCCGATCTGATCGCGCACCGCGGAGCTCGAATGCTCGCTGAGGCTTCCTTCGTCTTGGTCGATAAGGATGCCGTCAGCGTCGCTGAGGCTTTCGTCGATCCTGAGATCGTCGAAGTCACCGACCCCGAGGCGACCGGTGCTGCCGCGGATCGGATCAAGCCAGCGATCGAAGCCGCCCGGGCAGGAAAGACGGCCGTGAGGTTGATGGCCGGCGACCCCATGCTCGGATCCGCGCTCATCGGTGAGGTCGGGGCTGTGCGGCGCGCCAAGATGGACATCGAGATCGTCCCTGCCGTCAGCAGCGTCACCGGCGTCCCGGCCTATGCCGGGTACGGATTAACGGGCGGCAAGGCGCGAGAAGTTCGGATCATCGACGCTGAGGATTCAGGCGTGCACTGGGAGGAACTCACCGCGCCACGCGTCACGGCGGTCTTCCCGTCCGGCGCGAACCACCTCGTGCACATCGCCCGAGCGCTTCTAGACGCGGGCAAGCCGGCCGCCACGCCGGTGGCTGTTACCCGCGACGGGACGACGGTCGATCAGCACACCTTCGTGACAACCCTGGCGGAGGCGGCCGAATCGTCGGTCACCCGCCGCGGTGGCTTTGTCGTGGTCGGAGAGGTAGTTGAGCAGCGCGAGCGGCTCGATTGGTTCGAACGCAAGGCTCTCGTCGGATGGCGCGTGCTGATCCCTCGAACTCAAGACAACACCGCGGGCCTTGTCACCCGGTTGCGCCGGCACGGGGCCGTGCCGAGTGAGGTGCCCACGATCTCCGTCGAGCCTCCGCGCACGCCTCAGCAGGTAGAGCGGGCAGTGCACGGGCTTGTGTCCGGACGCTACGAGTGGGTCGGGTTCACATCGGCGAACGCGGTGCGAGCAGTGCGTGAGAAACTGCAGGAATACGGGCTCGACGCCCGTTCCTTCGCGGGTCTGAAGGTCGCTGCGTGCGGCGCCGGCACGGTCGACTCGCTCGTGGAATTCGGCGTCCGACCGGATCTGGTCCCCGAAGAGGACCTGAGCACCAGTGGGCTCTTGGACGCCTGGCCGCCTTACGACTCGCTCCTTGATCCCATCAACAAGGTCTTCCTTCCGCGTGCGGATATTGCGACCGACACTCTGGTTGCCGGGTTGACCGAACTCGGATGGGAAGTAGAGGACATCACCGCATTCCGCACCGTGCGCGCGGCCCCGCCACCGGCTCCGGTTCGAGAGGCGATCAAGACCGGTGGGTTCGATGCCGTCATGTTCACCTCAAGCAGCACCGTGCGGAATTTGGTGGGGATAGCCGGTAAGCCGCATCAATCGACGGTCGTCGCATGCATCGGACCCAACACGGCTAAGACCGCCGAAGAGCACGGGTTGCGCGTGGACGTACTCGCGGAGGAGAGCACCCCCGAGGGTCTGGCGGCGGCATTGGCTGAGCACGGAATCTTCATGCGGCAACAAGCCGAAGCCGCGGGCGAGGAAGAGTGGCGTCCGAGCAAGAAGAAGGCGGCCGGTCGGCGCAAGTCCTGACCCCGAGATGCCGCTTGGTGAGAGTTGCTTAGGCTCGACTTGTGAGTGATCAGCGCAGTGTCGTCCACCTGCTTCGGCATGGAGAGGTTTACAACCCCGAGGGTGTGCTCTACGGACGGCTACCGGGGTACCGGTTGTCCGAGCGGGGCGAGCAGATGGCAGAGATGGCTGCCCAAGCGCTTGCTGGTCACGACATCGCTGCGGTCATCGCGTCCCCGATGGAGCGGGCACAGCAGACCGCTGACCCCATCGCTCGAGTGCACGATCTGGACATCGCCACCGAACCGCTGGCCATCGAGGCCGACAACATCTTCGAAGGTCAGCGGGTGAGCGTGGGCGATGGTGTCCTGCGGCAACCACGGACGTGGCGTCACCTGTGGAACCCCTTCCGTCCGAGCTGGGGGGAGCCCTACGACGCCGTCGCTGAGCGCATGAGGCAGGCGATCAACAACGCGCGCGAGAGTGCCGATGGTCGCGAAGCGGTCATGGTGAGCCATCAGTTGCCGATCTGGATCGCCCGACTCGACGCCGAAGGTCGTCGCCTGTGGCACGACCCGCGTTCACGTCAGTGCACGTTGGCATCTCTCACGTCATTGACCTTTGAAGGTGACCGGCTGATGTCGATTGCCTACACCGAGCCAGCTCGGGAATTGCTTCCCGGAGCGAGCAAGATCGCCGGCGCATGACGCATGAAGAAGCCTCGCCGCACCTCCCTGATCGTCCCGGCTCTCATCTCCGCAGTCGGGCTTGCACTCACCGCGTGCGGTAGCGCGGGCGGCGCGAGTTCGATCGGATCGGACTCCGGGTTCGTCGGAGGCGACGGTTCGATCGTCGTCGTCGACCCGGCCGAGCGCGTGTCGGCGCCCAATGTCAGCGGACCCACACTCGACGGTGGCACCTTCGAACTGGCAGAGCATCGTGGAGAGACGGTGGTTCTCAACGTTTGGGCATCGTGGTGCGCGCCCTGCCGCGCGGAAGCCCCCGAACTTCAGGATGTTTGGCTCGCAAATCAACAAGAGCAGGTGCAATTCGTGGGCCTCAACACGCGAGATTCAACGATTGCTGCCCAGCGGTTCGTGGAAACGATGGGCCTGACCTTCCCGAGCATCGAAGATCCCGACGGCCGGATACAGCTCCTGTTCTCCGATTCTTTGCCTCCGCAGGCCATTCCTTCGACTGTGGTCATCGACGATCAGGGGCGCGTAGCTGCTCGGATCTTGGGAAAGGCCAGTGCCGCCACGCTCCGCGGCGTCATCGACGAGGTTGCTGACGGTGGGTGACATCGGGGCCATCGTCACCAGCGGATCGCTGCTGATCGCGATCCCGATCGCTTTATTGGCCGGTCTCGTAGCGTTCGTGAGTCCGTGCGTACTTCCGCTGGCACCGGGCTACGTCTCCTACGTCACCGGAATGACCGGTGCCGAACTTGCTACCGGTACACGCAAATCACGGGTCTTGCTGGGGAGTCTGCTCTTTGTCTTGGGTTTCAGCGTCGTCTTCGTTTCCTATGGAGCCCTCTTCGGTGGCCTCGGGTCGGTGCTACTGAGGTACGAGAACATCATCACGCGGGTCATGGGAGTGTTGGTGATCGCTATGGGGCTGGCGTTCATGGGAATCCTTCCGTGGTTTCAGCGCGAGTACCGGATGTTGCGCGCTCCGACGTGGGGCGTAGCTGGGGCACCTGTTTTGGGTGTCCTGTTCGGTCTGGGGTGGACTCCGTGCATAGGCCCGACGCTGACAGCCGTCCAGTCGCTCGCACTGGCTGAAGCAAGCGCCCTGCGCGGCGCGATCTTGTCCTTCGCCTACTGCATCGGGCTGGGGCTTCCGTTCATCGCATTCGCCCTACTGATCGATCGAACAGCGCGTGCGACCGCGTTCATCCGACGGCACTATGTATGGATCATGCGAATCGGTGGCGGGATGCTCGTACTCGTTGGCCTTCTGCTCGTCAGCGGGCTCTGGCTCGACTTCACGATCTGGCTTCGGGTCACCATGCCTGGATTCGAGACGGCACTGTGAGCACCCTCAGCGAGCAGGCGAGCGAACCTGTCCGATCGCAGGCCCCCGAGACTCCACCGTTGGATTCACGGGGCTTCGCGCGCTGGGCGTGGCGGCAACTGACCAGCATGCGCGTAGCCCTGATCCTGCTCTTTGCACTAGCTGTCGCGAGTGTGCCCGGCTCGATCCTGCCGCAGCGCGGAAACAATCCGCTGCTCGTGGACGAGTGGATCGCGGACAGCCCAACACTGGGACCAATCCTGGATTCCCTGGGTTTCTTCGACGTGTACGGCGCCCCATGGTTTGCGGCCGTCTATCTCCTGCTCTTCATCTCGCTGATCGGCTGCGTGTTGCCGCGGGTCGGACACCATTGGCGGGCGATGCGTAGCCAACCGCCTGCGGCGCCCCGCAACCTGCAGCGCATGCAGGCCTTCACCTCCGAGTCCGTCCCGCAGAAGCCGGAGGATGTCGTCTCACGCGCTGCCGAAGAGTTGCGTCGTCGCCATTGGCGCGTGCGCTCGGGGTCGGACCAACCCTCGAGCGACCATGCCGTTGCCCCCGAAGTGTGGGTGTCTGCGGAAAAGGGCTATCTACGAGAGACCGGGAACCTCGTGTTCCACTTATCGCTCGTATTGATCTTGGTTGCTGTTGCAGCGGGGGGACTTTTCGGATGGCGGGGCAACGTCATCATCAAGGAAGGCAGCGGCTTTTCCAACACCTTGACGCAGTACGACGCGTGGGGTGGCGGACGCCTTGCTTCAGCGGACACCATCCCGCCGTTCTCGTTCACGTTGGACGACTTCGCGGTGGAATTCGAACGCGGCGAAGCCCAGCGGGGGGCGCCGCGACTCTTCGAGGCCCGCGTCGCGCTCCAGACCGAGCCCACTGGACCCACCCGGGATGAACTCATCGAGGTCAACTATCCGATTTCGATAGCTGGAGCCAAGGTGTTCCTGGTTGGCCACGGCTATGCACCGTCCTTCATCGTCCGAGACGCCACGGGTGCCGTCGTTCTCGACGACGACGTCGTCTTCTTGCCTCAGGACGGAAACTTCACTTCAACCGGTGTGATCAAAGTGCCCGATATGAAGCCGCAGTTGGGATTTCGCGGGATATTCCTTCCTACGTCTGCGATCGACGACATCCTCGGCCCGCATTCGGTTTTCCCCGACGCGGACGATCCCTCGGTGTTCCTGTCCGCCTGGGAGGGTGACCTGGGTCTGGATTCCGGTATTCCGCAGAGCGTCTACACGCTCGAAACCGAGCAGATGGAGCAGATCGGTTTGCGAGCGCTCGTGCCTGGGCAAACGTGGGAATTTCCGCAAGGGGAGATCGAATTCACCGGCTGGAAGCGATGGTCGTCCTTCCAGATCGCGTTCGATCCTGGAAAGGAGGCTGCGCTCGCTGCCTCGGTGCTCGCCATGGTGGGTCTGATGGTGTCTTTGTTCACGCGTCGTCGTCGGGTGTGGGTCCGGGCGCGAAGCCAAGGATCAGGAAGTACGCTCGTAAGCGTCGCTGGATTGAGCAAGAGCGAAGCGGGAGATGTCTCCCACGACGTCCAAGAAGTGCAGCAAATTATCTCGAGCGGAGAAGGTGAGCACGACCGATGACAGCCGGTAGTTCCCTGGGTCTGGCTGAAGCAAGCAACGCGGCCATCTACGCAACGATGGTGACCCTTTCCATCGCGATGGTCTTGTTCGCAGCATCCTTCGCGAGCGGACGCCGTCGGACCACTGCCGCGAGTGTCTCCGCCCAGCGAGAGGTATCCCACGGTGGTGTCGCGGTCATGGAGCGCCCCGATCCCACGGCCATCGTGGACCCGGGTCGGCGACTAGCGAACGTTGCGATGTCATTGACGTGGCTCGCTACGGGTTTGCTGACCCTGGGGTTGATTTTGCGTGGAGTGTGGGCGGGTCGAGTGCCCTGGGGGAACATGTATGAGTTCTCCATAAGTTCGGCGTGGGGAGTTCTGGTCGTCTTTCTCGTGATGTCCACTCGGCGCGATCTGAGGTGGCTCGGGTTATTCATTGTTGTCCCGACTTTGCTCACACTCGGCCTTGCAGTAACCGTCCTCTACACCGAAGCCGCACAACTCGTACCTGCGTTGAAGTCCTACTGGCTCGTGATCCATGTATCTGCGGCGATCGTCTGCGCCGGTGCGTTCACTGTCGCAGCATCGTCGGCGGCTCTGTCCTTGGTGCAGTCACGTCGCGAATCAAAGGGCGCGCAATCCACCGGGATGATGGCGTCGGTGCCCACAGCAGAGCGGCTGCGCACGTTCACCAGTCGGATCATCGCTTTCGCGTTCCCGTTGTGGACGTTCGCCGTTATCGCCGGAGCTATCTGGGCGGAGAATGCCTGGGGTCGCTACTGGGGCTGGGATCCGAAAGAGACCTGGGCGTTCATCACCTGGGTGGTCTACGCCGCGTACCTGCATGCCCGATCAACGGTCGGCTGGCGTGGGAACCGTGCGTCGTGGATCGCGATCTTGGGTCTGGTCACGTTCTTGATCAATTACTTCGGCGTGAACATCTTCGTCAATAGCCTGCACTCCTACGCCGGCCTGTAGGTCGCGTGGCGAACGCGCGGACCGGCTAGTTCGCTTCGCCACGACGACGACGCATCTTCTTGCTCCAGACGTCGTCATCGAGTTTGCGAAGGAATCGGGGGTCGTCATCGGGTGCGACTGGACCGCGTTTGCGGCGGAATGCGCCACCTTCTGGCCACGTTTTGCCCAGCAGCAGCCAGATTGCCCCGCCGATCAAGGGGAGAACGATCACCAGGAGCAGCCACAGCCATTTGGGCAGTGTTCTAGCTTGGGCTTTGGGCGTGCGTGCGACATCGATGATGAAGTAGATGTAGAGCGCTACGGCGAGAAGGCCCAGGACGACGCGAAGCATGGTGCACCAATGGTAACTGCGAATCGAGACCCCGGCTGTGCGGTGGGTACGGTTGATGGGTGAGTTCATCCGCTCCCGGGGGCTCAAGCCGGACGGGACTTTCCTCCGTGCTCGTCTACACCCTGATGCGCGTGGGCCTCTTCCTCGCTGTGTGGCTGCTGCTGCAGTTGATCACGCCGCTTCGAGGCCTGTGGGCGCTATTCGTGGCGGTCATCGTTTCCGGGGTACTGAGCGCCTTCGTTCTCAATCGGCAAAGGACTGCGATGGGCGAAGTGGTCGGTGGGTTCTTCGGCCGAATCAACGCCCGGATCGATGCGGC
>CAZVWA010000072.1:0-6973 GCA_964631085.1 uncultured Rubrivirga sp. | reverse complement strand
TCGGCCTTTATTGCTTTCCAGTAGGCATCGAAGGGGAACTTGGCGTCGATGAGAATCTCCCCGCCGCCGGGCAGATCGATCACGACGTCGGGACGGGCACCCCCGCTCTCCGACGTGCGCGTGTCTTGCCGGCGAAAGTGAACGCCTTCTACGAGTCCGGAATGCTCGAGCAACTGCTCGAGCTGCATCTCACCCCACTGCCCGCGCGATTGACCCGAACTCATGGCAGCCACGAGTTGGCGGGTGGCGGACTCCAACGAGGTGTAATTGCGTTGAACGCCCTCGATGTGGGTGCGCAGCTCCGCCGCCGATTTGGCCCGCTCGACTTCGGCCTGTTGCGTTTGCCGACGCAGTCCTTCGAGCGCCTGGCGTACTGGCTCGAGGCGATCGTCCATGGATTTGGCTGTGGACTGCTCGCCCTGAAGCGAAGCTCTATCGGATTCCAGGACTCGAATCTGGCCCCGTGCGTCCATCAACTCGGCATTGAGCCTCGCGGCCTCGGCATCCGCCTCCGCCGCAAGAGCGCCGATCCGGTGATCGAACTCGCTGCGTCCGAGTCTTCGTGCCAGCAACCAGCCCACAATCAGCCCGGCTAGGACACCCAGCAAGACTCCGACTCCTACGATCAAACCCAGACCCACATCGGACACGTTCGAGTACCTTTCGCCGCCGTATCCGCCAGGCTAGCGACGCACTGTGACATTTCAGGGCTGGACGGGCACCAGACCCTTGGCAATCCGGATCAACTGTGCGTAGGACAGCCCCTGGCTGTCGATTCTTACGTCCGACGCAAGCGGGCCGGCGGGTCCGAAGGTTCGAGCCAGAACCTCGAGGCTGCCACCGAACCGAGCCACGTCCGTGGGTGCGCATCGGCGTTGATTCATGCGCCCGGATGTGGCTCCGCGGCAGTCCGCGTAGACCCGCACTCGAACCACCCGCTTATTCCCCGGAGCACCCATGCGGATGGCAACTGTGTCCACCAGCCCCTGCGAGGTCCGATCGACGGGTGTAGCCGCCCACCGATCCGCAGCACTCTTTTGGGCGATCGTGAAGCTCGGCACCCGCTTGCCGTAGGTGGAACCGGCAAACGACGATCTCTTGGACTTCTTACCGAAGGCGATGACATCGATTGGCCCCTTGCGTCGCAGCCCGGCCGTGTACGTCGGGCGCCACAGTGCAACGTCGTCTCCGAGAGCGGCAACAGCCCTGCCGTAATTGCTCGACCCCGTCACGACATCTCGCGCGGCAGACGCAGGTGAAGCCAGAGCCGTGACGATCAGTGCTGCGATAGCACCCAGAGCCATCATCACCAGGCCGCGGCGTCGAGTGGGCCTGGATCGCTGGTCGATCCCGGTGGCGTCGAGCACCCCGTCACCCTACGTGCCGGACCGGTAGGCCTAGCGCGCCCGGGCTACCTGGGAAACACGGGAACACCACGAACAACGAGTCAGGGTGACTTTGATCCGAGTACGAGGAGCTACCGATCGATCGAGCACTGCGTCGAATCGACCTTCCTCCACCGAGGCAAACTGCGGTGCACTCCAGCGACCACCGTCTGAGAATCGGATCTCCGCTACCCCGGTCGCGGTCGATTCACCGGCTGCAACTCGTCCGCGAACGCGCACGCCCCCCTTAGTCAGCCGAGCTGTGAGATTGGTGAATCGAGATTCGGCGGGCCGAACCCAGAACGTCAACGGATCGAGTTCGAAACTCTGCTCGGCCGAAGGTTCGATCACCCGCACCACTGTCGAGAGGCGGAACTCCCCGGTGCCGTCGGCGGGACACACGAAGATTTCGTCGAGCACTTGCCCAGACACCGGATCCCCGGGTAAGACCAGGAACGTCCCTTCGTTCGCAGTATCGGTTGAACCGACCTTGGTGACCGTCGTTTCACCAATAAGTGAGGTGTCGTCCGAGCGTCCGTATGTCGCAAGGATCGGGATGAACAAACATTCGGCATCTGCGAACTGCCAATCGTTGTCCATAGCGACGGAGACCTGGGCCGTGGCGACGGCCGCTGGTGGTGATTCGACGATCTCGGCCCCCGCAGGACCGGCGAGCACACCGATTCCTGAGGAAAACGCCACGACGAGACACATAGGAGCCCCGACTCGGCGCCGCCATCTACTCGTCATGCTGGTGAGATCGACGAGGCGACAAGTGATCGGCGATGGTCTCCGCTTTCCGCTGGATTTCATCTTCCTGGCTCCGCTCGCGCTTGACCGCCTCGTCAAGAGGCGCAACCCGATCGGAAGAACTTTGACTCGACCAATCGTGGATGACGCTGGTTCGGAATACGACGTCCTGCACTGACCGATTACGACGACTCACCGCCGCCCACAACAAGCCGAACGGAAAGACAACACAGAATGCGGCGCGGAGTGTGGCCAACTTCCAACCAGGTCTCGACCCTTCACGATCGAGAACTCGAAGTCCCATGAGGTACTGGCCCAGACTGCGTCCGTTGGTTGCCCAGATCCACGACCAGTAGGCCCACATCACGAAGTAGCCGCCGAGGACGAAGTAGCCAACGCGTGGCAGGCCGTAGTCGACGAGTGGATTGAAGATCAGCAAGAACAGCCATAGGCCGATCCACGCGAGAACGATGACGAATCCAATGAACACGACATCGACCACCGCCGCAATCGATCGAATGACGAGACCTGCGCGCTCACCCTGAAAACGCCGCGCGGACACCGGAAGGGTGTCTAGGACGATCGGGCCCCCGTCCCCGTGCTCCTCGCGGTACTCACGAAAGGACGTCATGTGTCCTCCTTCGCAGGTCCACTGCTCGGAGGGGTCTCGACGTCAAGATCGCGTTGTCGACGACGCAGCAAGACGGTGTCCACGACCTTGGAGATGATCTCGTCGGTACGGATCGCAGAAACGCGAGTCGTCGTGAAGGCATCAAGAGCCACGCCGCCGGTGCTCTCCCGAATAATCTGGGGAAGATCAATCTCCTCGATGATGTAATCCGCGATCTGCAACATCGGCACACGATCGATCACGGCGTCTATGTCGGCATGACCGACGATCGCATTTACGTCGACACGGTCCACGACAATCTCGGTGATGTCGATTTCGTCAAGTGCACTCAACACGACCGACTTCAAGTCCACATTCCGCACAACCACATCAGTTAGGTCGATCCGGGAGATGATCGCATCGGCGATCGCTGGAACCATGCGATCGAGGACGGAGCCAACGGCGGCCCGAACGGTCGCATCCGTCAACGCGAAGGCGGTTTGAGTGCTGTAAACAACGAGTCCCACGGTGCTTGCCGCCAAGTCACGGGCCAAGGACAGCACGTCGCCTTCAGGCTCATACGGCCGAGACACGGCGACGACCTCGCGGCTGGACATACCCACCATCATGCTGCACCCCCTAGATTGATGACGTGAGACACCTCAAGTGGTTCGCCGTTGCGCTCGCGGGCCTTATCGCCGCGGGGGTATTGGCTGTCGCCGCATGGTGGATCTCTTCCAATATCGAACGCGCAGACGCGCAAGAGTCCATCGAGCCTTTCTACGTTCCTCCCGACCCCCTGCCGACCGAACCCGGCACCGTTATCCGGACCGAACCCTTGAATGTGGACGTCCCGGGAGGTAGCGCGTTCCGAATGCTCTACGTGTCCGAGCGCCCCGATGGGACACCGGCGGCCAGCAGCGGAATGGTGTTCATTCCCCAGACCCCGGCGCCTCCAGAGGGACGGCCCGTCGTCGCGTGGGCCCACGGCACGGTGGGCATGGGAGACGCGTGCGCTCCCTCGCGGGCGGCAAATCCCTTGAGCGATACCGACTACTGGCTTGACCAGATGATGGCGCTGGGTTGGGTCGTGACCGCCACCGACTACGTGGGGCTGGGTACACCGGGTCCTGAGTTATACCTCGTCAAGGAAGCTGAAGTACGCGACGTGGTGAACTCAGTACGCGCAGCCCGCAACATCACCGATGCCCAAGCGGGGTCCGACTACGTGGTGTGGGGTCACTCGCAGGGTGGCCATTCGACCCTGTGGAGCGGTCATCTAGCCCCCGAACTCGCTCCCGACCTCAACCTTCTCGGTGTGGCCGCAGCAGCCCCCGCCGGGGAACTGGCCGACATCATGGGCGAGCAATGGGACACCGCCGTCGGGTGGGGCATCGGTCCCGAGGTCTTGATCTCCTGGCCCGATGTGGACGACCGGCTTTCTGCCGACCAGGTCGCGACCGCGACGGGCCTTCGCACGTATGAACAACTCGCCCAGGACTGCACCTACGACAAACAACTTCTCCTCGAGGTGCTCGCGCTACGGTCGGCGGGACAGGAATTCTTCGAGCGGGACCCGATGACCGTTCCGGAGTGGGCCGAGTTCGTCGCCGATCAAACTCCCCCACCACTGCCCCCGGATATGCCGGTTTTCCTCGCCCAGGGCACGGCCGATGAGGTCGTGTTGGCCTGGCCCAACGCCAAACTCCAGGAATCGTGGTGCGACGCCGGCTCCACCATCAGTTCTCTGTGGATGGGTGGCATCGGGCATCTTGCAGCAGCGACGACGGCCGGACCGTCCGCCGTGACCTGGATAGCCGATCGTTTTGCCGGACGGCCAGCCCAGCGGACGTGCGATGTCCCACCACCCGTGGCGGCCGAGCCATCGCAGACGAAGGATTCGACTACTCCGTAAGCGGACCGTTCTTGGCCTCGGGGAAGTAGTTCTGCCCGATGCCGCTGGAGCGCTTGGGCACCATCACGGAACGAAACCACGAGACGACCTCGACGCCGTCCTGATTGAGTCCGCGAGTCTTCATGCGGATGATTCCCATCTCTGGTCGTGACGACGACTCCCGCGCGTCAAGGCACAAACTTTCGGCGTAAATGGTGTCACCGATGTAGACGGGGTGGGTGAGTTTGATATCCGTCCACCCGAGGTTGGCGACGGCATTTTGGCTCATGTCGATCACGGACAACCCGAGGACAAGAGCAACTGTCAGACCCGAGTTGACGATGATTCGGCCTTCGGTGATCGGGTTGCTCTGAGCGAGATCGGCGTTGAAGTGATTTTGGTTCGTGTTGCACGTGAGCAGCGTGAACCAGGTCGAGTCGGCCTCGGAAATCGTGCGACCGAAGGGGTGCTGATAGGTGGTGCCGACTTCGAATTCCTCGAAGAAGCGGCCGAGTTGTGCGGGGACGACGTTTGTCATCGCCCCATCATGTCAGCGATCGCCGTCGGCGCGCTTGCGCCACCGCTCCTCCATGCGATCCATGAATCCGCTCGAACGCCGCGGCTGCTTGGCGGCGCCGCGGGCTTGGGTGTTTGAAGATCCCTCGGCTTCAGAACCCGCGTCATCTCCACCGGCCTCCTCGGCGCTTGCGGACGAGCCTCGGGTGAAGGCGAAGTAGATCAAAACCGCGCCGACGAGCATGACGGCGAAACCGACGACGCCTAGGACGGCAAGGGGAAGGGCCATCCCGGCGAGCACGATCCCCAAACCACCGAGCACGGCCAAAACGCCCAGTGCCGCGCGGGAGCGACTCGCGGCTCCGCCGGTCGAGCGCAGGCTCGTGGCGAACTTCGGATCCTCGGCGTAGAGGGCCTTCTCCATCTGCTCAAGCAGACGCTGCTCATGCTCCGATAACGGCATGGCGAGCCCCCTTTCCTCGTAGCGTGCTCCGCTCCTGAGGACAAGTCTGCCTCAAGGTCGAATTCCACGCTTGTTGGTGGTTGAGCACAGGATAAGCCGCCGCCGATCCCGGCGAAACCCCCGCACCCGGGGCAGCCCGGTCATCGCGCCGGTCATGGCTGGGCTGTTCAACGGACCCGCCCGGGTCGGACGGCCCCGGGCCCGTAGCGTCGGCGAAGCCGATCCATGGCGACCTCGGCGTCGCGATGTCCTTTGTCGGGGGCATCCAGGAGAAGTTGGGTGGGCGTCTCGTCCGCTGACGAGAGCCCCTCCACCCGCACTCCCACCAGACGAATCCGTGCACGCTGGAGTCCGAGCGCCTCGAACAGCGACCACGCCGTGGCGTAGATATCGGCACCCACATCGGTCGAGACATCCAGTGTCCGAGAACGGGTGATGGTGGTGAAATCCGCGAAGCGAACCTTCAGACCAACAGTGCGGGCAACCGATTGCGAAGCGCGAAGCCGGCGTGCCACTTGATCGGCGAGGCCGGCGATCCGTGAGCGGATCCATTCGTGGTCGTCGGTGTCGGAATCGAAGGTCTCCTCGTTTCCGATGCTCTTATCCGGTTCGTTCGGGATGACCGCACGGGGATCACGACCCCAGGACAGATCGTGGAGATGTCGGCCTTGGGCAGCACCCACAGCCCGCTCGAGAGTAGAGACCGGAGTCTGGGCTAGGTCGGCAACGGTCTCTAGGCCGAGTCGCACGAGTTGTTCTTCCGTGCGCTCTCCCACCCCCCAGAGCGCTCCCACCGGAAGCGGATGGAGGAAGTCGATGACCTTGGCACGCGGAATCAGGAGCAGCCCGTCGGGCTTGCTCTGGGTTGATGCGAGTTTGGCGACGAATTTGCTCGATGCGACTCCAACGGAGCACGTAATGCCAACCTCGTCGTGCACCCGGGCCCGGATGAGCGATGCGATGGCGACGGGGCGTCCAAGGCGTCGAAGCGCACCGGCCACATCCAAGAAGGCTTCATCGAGCGACAAGGGCTCGACGATGGGGGTAATGGAACCGAATATGTCCATAACCGCACGCGATGCCTCGGCGTAACGATCATGATGCGGGGAAATGAACACGGCGTGTGGGGCCAGCCGCTTGGCACGCGACATCGGCATGGCGGAGTGGACACCGAGTTCGCGGGCTTCGTAGGTGGCGGAGAGCACCACACCTCGGTTACCGGTACTCGCACCTACGACCACAGGGGTGCCACGCAAGTCGGGCCGTTCGAGCAACTCGACAGAGGCATAGAACGCGTCCATGTCGACATGCAGGATCGTGCACGCGGTGTCGTCATCACCAAGGTGCGCTGGCCC
>CAZVWA010000071.1:0-7046 GCA_964631085.1 uncultured Rubrivirga sp. | reverse complement strand
ACCTCGAAGAAGTGCTGGATCTCCAGGCGATCGAACTCGGCGACGTGGTGGATGTCGCGAAGGTGCTCCATTCGCGGATCGCCCGCGGGGACGCACAGGACTTTGTCGTCGCCTCCTGCTTCGTCGGTCATCCGGAACATGCCGACCGCCCGGCATCGGATCAGCACACCCGGAAATGTGGGTTCCTGGATGAGGACGAGTGCATCCAGCGGATCTCCGTCGAGCCCCAGGGTGTCGTCGATATAGCCGTAGTCATGGGGGTAGCGGGTAGAGGTGAACAACATGCGGTCGAGTCGGATTCGTCCGCTCTCATGGTCCATCTCGTACTTGTTGCGGCTTCCGGCTGGGATCTCGATAGTCACGTCGAACTCGAGGGGCTCCACGGTCAAACCTTCCGCTGGGCGAACACTGGTCGTCGGCCGAGGCCTTCTGCGTAGGGTAGCCGTGGACGAGGAGGGTTCGGGCGGTGCAGAGGACGAAATTCGGCTCACGGTTAGCGAGCGTGGCGGTCGCCGCAGGGCTTTCGGTCGCCCTCATCGCGCCCACGTACGCCGCAGACTCGTTGCCGCCGGCATCCCAGCCTGCGTCAACACCGTGGACCGCCCTGACAGCCGGAAGCGGGACTGCTCCCACGAAGGCGGGTGTTCGGGCCCGGATTGACAAGCTGGCGCGCGCCAAGGCGCTCCGGCGGTCAGGGGTCGTCGTAGTGGACCCCGGTTCGGGTCAAGTCCTCTACGACAAGCAGGCGTCGCGACCGCTGATTCCCGCCTCGACCACCAAAATTTTGACTGCTGCGGCCGCCCTGCAAGCCCTCGGCCCCAGCTCTCGGCTCGCAACCAGGGTGGTCGAACAGGCCGACGTGGTTTACCTGATCGGTGGTGGCGATGCGACGTTGCCGCGCTCGTTGAAAAGCGACGGCCAGCCGGTTGGTCCGGCGTCGTTGCGTCGACTTGCCCGCAACACGGCGACGGCACTGGGCGGCACCACCAAAGTCGACCTGGTGTTCGACGACTCACTCTTCTCCGGACGAGCCCTCGGTCCCGGTTGGCCCAAAGGTTTCCCCAAAGCTGGCGTGGCTGCTCCGGTCACGGCATTGATGATGGATCAAGGCCGCAAGAACCGGACTTCGCGGGTGCGGGTGTCCGATCCAGCCAAGCGGGCGGCCCAGGCCTTCGCGAACTTTCTGGAAAAGCGGGGCGTCCGGGTCGGAAAGGTTTCACGGGGCAAGGCACCGGAGTCGGCCGATGAACTCGCCCGAGTCGAGTCCGCCACGATCACCGAGATCACGCAGACCATGCTCACCGAATCTGACAACGACGTCGCAGAGTCCCTCGGCCACCTCGTCGGCAAGGAGGTTCTCGACGACGGCTCCTTCTCGGGAGGCGCACGGGCAACGGTTCAAATCCTGACCGAGGCGGGAATCGATGTGGCCGGTCTCCAACTGTCCGACGCCAGTGGTTTGTCGTCTCGCAACAAGATCGCCCCGGTCACGATCACAGACGTGCTCTCCGATGTCACGACCGAGGAGCGCTGGAGCCCCATCGCCCAGGGCCTGGCAGTGGCGGGAGTCAGTGGCACCCTGGCCGATCGGTTCGCCACCAAGGCGACGTCGTCCGGGCGCGGCGTGGTTCGGGCCAAGACGGGAACTCTCACCGGTGTCGGAGCGCTCGCGGGCATAGTTCTCGATGCGGATGATCGGCCGTTGGTGTTCGCCGTAATCGGTAACAAGATCACCTCTCAAGCCCGCGCCCGCGACACAATGGACCGAATCGCCAGCCAACTCGCAGAATGTGGGTGCACATCGTGAATCTCGACAACCCCATCGTCCTTCCGGTCAATCAGTTCGATCACTTCTACCGTGGGGGTGATCGGATTGGTGCGCTCCGCCACGGGCCGGGAGGACCTCGCCGCCCCGAAGAATGGATCGGTTCGGCTACCGCGCGATTCGGACAAGCTCCCGCCGGTCTAACGGTTTTGCCCGATGGTCGGACGCTCGCCGAGGAGATCAGCGAGGACCCGGAGGCCTGGCTCGGCGCCGACCATGTGAGCCGATTCGGCACAAGCACCGAGCTACTGGTCAAGTTGCTCGACCTCGGCCAGCGGCTCCCGGTTCACCTGCACCCCAATCGTTCCTTCTCGCGTACGCACCTCGGGCTGGCTCACGGCAAGACCGAGGCGTGGTACGTCCTCGACGCCCCGCCCGGTGCGCAGGTCGGCGTGGGTTTCGCAAACGACATGTCCCTCGACCAAGTTCGTGACTGGGTGATGGACCGCGATAGCGCCTCGTTGCTGTCGGCGCTGCGCACCCGTGAGGTCCGCCCGGGCGATGCGATGTTGGTCCCCTCGGGTCTGCCGCACACGGTGCAGGACGGCGTCTTCGTCCTCGAGCTCCAGGAGCCGACCGACCTTTCCATCCTGTTGGAGTGGGAGGGCTTCGCCGTGGACGGTTTCAAGGACGGTCACCTCGATCTCGGATTCGAAACCGCTCTTCAGGCCGTGGACACCACCGGCGTCGCCGATTCGGACCTTGATCGCCTGGTTATCCCACGTGAGGAGATCGAAGGGCAGGGACTCATTTCTGCTCTGCCGACCGCAGCCGATCCGTATTTCCGCCTGCATCGGGTAACACCGGGTGACGATGGCGTGGGAGTCGACGCCGGCTTCTCGATCGTCATCGTGACCGATGGTCGCGGCATCTTGTCGGCTAGCGGCACCGGACACGAGATCGCTCGCGGCGACGCTCTGCTCGTCCCGCACTCGGTCGGCGATTGGTCCCTGACGGGCGATCTCGTTGCGATGGTGTGCCGCCCGCCGGACCCGCGTGCTCCCGAGGCGCCGCGTTGACCTCCAGTCCGATGGTCGATTGGGCACTGGCGCGTTCGGTCGCTCGCCGGTTCGCTCCCGACGGACCGGATGTGTCTGCGCACGAGGCACGCAGTGTCGTCGCCGAATTGCGCGATCACGCTGCGCAGGCGCAGCAGCACGTGCAGGACATCACTGGCTTAGTCGCAGGCGCCGGACACCCGGCGGTCGTTGTGGATCGATCTCAGTGGATTGATTCCAACCTGACTGCGCTGGACTCGATCATGACCATGTGGCCGGCGGCGAATGATCGTCACCAAAGCGCTTCTGCGGCGACTCAAGTCATCGGTCCCAGGGCGATCGCTGTACAGCTAGGAACAGCGCTCGGTTGGTTGAGCGGCAAGATCCTCGGACAATACGAGGCGCTCGCCGACCCGGGTCGCCTGCTGCTCGTTGCGCCATCGATCGTCGACATCGAGCGCTCCCTCGAACTCGAGAGTGCCGACTTTCGCTTGTGGGTGTGCCTGCATGAAGAGACCCATCGAGTGCAATTCGGTGCCGTTCCCTGGCTGGCTGGGCACTTTCGGGAATTGATCACTCGAACGCTGGATACCTTCGATGAGGCCACACCCGCCGATCGACTGTCCGCGCTATTGACCGAGCTCCTGTCTGCCCTAGGCCAACGAAGAACGCCTGATCTCATGACGGCCCTGCAGACACCCGAGCAGCGGGCGATTATCGAAGAGATCACTGGATTGATGTCCCTGCTCGAAGGTCACGCGGATGTGGTCATGGACGAGGCGGGACCGGAAGTCGTGCCGTCGGTGGTCTCGATTCGTCAGCGTTTCGACGGCCGTCGGGCATCTCAGTCCACAACCCGAGGAGCCGATGCGCTGTGGCGCAAGGCGCTGGGGATGGACGCCAAGCTGCGTCAGTACCGAGAAGGAGCCGCGTTCGTGCGGGCGCTTATGGACGACGGCGGTATGGCGACGGTGAATCGAGTATGGGAATCCCCGGCCAACCTTCCACGCTTGGAAGAAATTCGTCAGCCTGGGGCCTGGCTGGAACGGATGCGAGGCCTTGCGGCGTGACCGAGGTCAGCCAGCGGGCGCAACAGCTGCGGCGAGCCGTTGTCGATTGCCTTACCCCCGCACCGACGATCGTCGCCTGCTCCGGAGGCCCGGACTCGCTGGCCCTCGTGGCCAGCGCAGCATGGGCCGTACCGCACCTTGGTCAGGAAGTTCACGTAGTGGTCGTCGATCACGGACTGCAGGAGGGTTCGGATCGGATTGCGCACGAAGCCGCCGAGGCCGCCCGATCGCTCGGTGTTGACGATGTCCGTATCCGTCGCGTGCAGGTCGGCTCTGCCGGAGGACCAGAGGCCGCCGCTCGCGAGGCCCGACGATCAGCTCTGCTCGATGTTGCCGAGGAGCTCTCTGTCGAACAGATTCTCCTCGGGCATACCCGTGACGACCAGGCTGAGACGGTATTGATGCGCCTCGCTCGTGGTTCGGGGGCTCGATCGATTTCGTCGATGAGGGAGTGTGATCCTCCCTGGCATCGACCGTTCCTGGATATACCCCGCGAGGTGGTGCACCGCGTCGCACTCGAGTACCTAGAACCGTTGGGCATCGTTGCCTGGGACGACCCCCACAATCACGATCCGGTCTATACCCGGGTCCGTGTCAGGAACGCCCTGCGGTCCCTTGAGTCCGATCTCGGCGCCGGTCTTGTTGTCGGGCTTTCGCGATCAGCGCACCTACTGTCCGATGATGCCGATGCCTTGGATTCGTGGGCCCAGGGAGCATTCGACACGACAGTCGGCTGCTCCAACGGGGGATGTCACGCGTCCGTTGACGCCCTCGCGGACCTGCCACGCGCGGTACGGACGCGAGTTCTCAGGTTGATGCACTCGACTGTCGCGGCAGGTGATGATCAGCTCGACTTCGACCACGTCCGGCGCGTCGAGGCGATGGTGTCGCACTGGAAAGGTCAAGGTCCAGCGAAATTGCCAGGTGCGGTCACAGCGCGGGTCGAATGTGGAAGGCTGGTCCTCGATCGCACATCCCCGGGAGACTCGAGTGCAACCTGATCACGTCCAAGCGGACCTCGCGCACGTCCTGCTGACCGAAGAGCAGATTCACGATCGCATCGCCGAGATCGCGAAGCAGATCGACGACGAGTACCGGGGACGCGATCTGTTGCTGGTCGGAGTTCTCAACGGCGCGGTCATGGTGATGGCGGATTTGGCCCGAGCGCTCAGCATCCACGCGAATATGGATTGGATGGCCGTCTCGTCCTACGGTTCCGGGACCACCAGCAGTGGCGTCGTTCGGATTCTGAAGGACCTGGACGCCGATATCGAGGGCCGAGACGTCCTCATCGTCGAGGACATCTTGGACTCCGGGCTGACGTTGTCGTGGTTGATGAAGAACCTGAGGTCGCGTAAGCCTGCTTCCTTGGAGATCTTCACCCTGCTGCGCAAACCGGACGCGCTGAAAGTGAAGGTCGAGCCCACGTACGTTGGGTTCGATATCCCGAACGAGTTCGTCGTGGGCTACGGCCTGGATTACGCCCAGCGGTATCGCAATCTTCGGTGCGTGGGCACGCTGGCGCCCCACGTTTACACGAATTAGCGATTCCAACGAGCGCAGCGACCGTGCCCTGAGTGCCACAGCCGTTCGCGGTGGGCGTAGGGGTCGCTAGCCCCGACCCGGGTGCGGGAAAGGCTGCGTCCGTTACCGTTGAGTGGTGGATCTGAAGCGAATTCTGCGCGGCCCGATCTTCTGGATCGCCATGGCCGTGATCTTCGTCTTGGTCGGATCCAGCCTGATTTCCGGCATAGGGGCTCCCGAGGAGATCGATACCGGCGAGGCCATCTCGGACATTACGTCCGCAAATGTGGATACCGCCACGCTCATCGACCGCGATCAGGTGCTCGAACTTACGCTGCGCAATGGCGACCAAGTCCGCTCGCACTACATCACGGGCCAGGGCGTGGAGTTGCAGAACCTGCTGCAGGAGCGGACGGATGCCGGGCAGTTGCCCGGTGGCTATAACGTGGTGGTTCCCAGCGAGAACCTGTTGGTCACTTTGTTCATTTCGCTGTTGCCATTCGCGCTTTTGATTTTGTTGATGGTTTTCATCTTCAGTCAGATGCAAGGCGGCGGTGGGCGCCTCATGAACTTCGGCAAGTCCAAGGCCAAGGCGATCACCAAGGACATGCCGCAGACAACGTTCGAGGATGTGGCCGGTGCCGACGAAGCCGTCGAGGAACTCGTCGAGATCAAGGATTTCCTCTCCGATGCCGAACGCTTCCAAAAGGTCGGAGCCAAGATCCCCAAGGGGGTTCTCCTCTACGGTCCACCGGGAACCGGTAAGACGCTCCTTGCTCGAGCCGTGGCCGGTGAGGCCGGCGTTCCTTTCTACTCAATCTCCGGTTCGGACTTCGTCGAGATGTTCGTGGGCGTTGGCGCCAGCCGGGTTCGCGATCTGTTCGAGCAGGCCAAGGCCAACGCTCCGGCGATCATCTTCATCGATGAGATCGATGCGGTTGGTCGTCATCGTGGTGCTGGTCTCGGTGGCGGGCACGATGAGCGCGAGCAGACGCTGAACCAGATGCTCGTAGAGATGGACGGTTTCGATGTCACCGGCGGTGTGATCTTGATCGCGGCAACGAACAGGCCCGACATCCTCGATCCTGCTTTGTTGCGACCCGGAAGATTCGACCGGCAAATTGCAGTCGAACGCCCCGACCTCAATGGTCGCTACGAGATCTTGAAGGTGCACGCGAAAGGTAAGCCGATCACAGAGGGCATCGACCTCATGGCCGTTGCCCGTCGCACCCCGGGTTTTACAGGAGCCGATCTCGCGAACGTGCTGAACGAGGCAGCATTGCTAACCGCGCGTTCAGACAAGACTTTCATCGACGACGAAGCCCTCGACGAGGCAATCGATCGGGTGATCGCTGGACCGCAGAAGCGCACTCGCGTCATGGACGACCACGAGAAGACCATTACGGCCTACCACGAGGCGGGGCACGCCTTGGTCGCCGCGGCGCTGCCGGGCAATGATCCCGTCCACAAAATCACGATCATGCCGCGCGGTCGAGCTCTCGGATACACGATGGTGCTTCCCGATCAGGACAAGTACTCCACGACCCGAAGCGAGATGCTGAACCAACTCGCCTACATGCTCGGAGGCCGCGCTGCGGAGGAATTGATCTTCCACGATCCGACCACGGG
>CAZVWA010000070.1:0-7112 GCA_964631085.1 uncultured Rubrivirga sp. | reverse complement strand
AAGTTGCCTCGGTCTTCCATCCCGTACGAACGGGCGTCACGGTAATGATCGCCGGCGTCGCGACCGGAACCGTCCTCTACGTGCTGTCCGTCGTCGTGGCCGGCTGGGCATAGGTCCGCGCTCGGGACATTCACTGTCCCGGTCGATGGGGAAGTCGACTCGTGACACCACCTACCGCTCATCACACGCCCGTACTTCGGGAGCGTGTGCTCGGCCTCTTGGCACCGGCACTTACTGAGCCGGGAGCCGTACTCATCGATGCCACTGTGGGACTAGGCGGTCATGCCCAAGCCGCTCTCGAACTCTTCCCCCAAATGGAGTACGTCGGGATCGATCGTGATCCCCAGGCGTTGGCCCACTCTCAAGCGCGGTTGGCGCAATGGGAAAAGCGCATTCGCCTCGTGCACGCGGTTTACGACGAAATCCCTGAAGTGCTCGCTGATCTGGGAATCGCGTATGCCGACGGAGTGCTGTTCGACCTCGGGGTCTCGTCGATGCAGCTCGATGATCGCGACCGCGGCTTCTCATACTCGGCCGAAGCGCCGCTAGACATGCGAATGAATCCTGGCGATGAACTCACGGCTGCAGACGTGGTGAACGACTACTCCGAAGCAGAACTGATTCGTATCCTTCGCGCCTTCGGCGAGGAGAAGTTCGCGCCGCGGATTGCTCGTGGGATCGTCCGTGCTCGCGAATCGCATCGGTTGTGTTCGTCGACCGAGCTCGTGTCGATCGTCAGGGATGCCGTGCCGGCGGCCGCCCGTCGACGCGGGGGCAACCCGGCCAAGCGCACCTTCCAGGCTCTGCGAATCGAGGTCAACGCCGAGCTCACTGTCCTGCGCCGCGCCATACCCGCCGCCCTGGATGTCCTGGCCGTCGGTGGCCGCATGGTGGTGATGTCCTATCAGTCTCTCGAGGATCGAATCGTTAAGACCGAATTCGCGAGGCGCAGTGCAGCTGATGTGCCCATCGATCTGCCGGTGATTCCCGAGGGCAGTAAGCCCTCATTCCGGCTGATCACGCGAGGTGCGGAACTCGCGTCCGAGGATGAGATCAGCGATAACTCTCGCGCGGCATCTGTGCGCCTGCGAGCCATCGAACGGATCGCCGCATGAGCGCCGTCCTCACTCCGATCGAGCTACCCGCAGAAAGTACGGAGTTCGCGACAAAGGTGGCCGGGCGCAAGTTCCGCGCCGATCGTCCGCACCTTCGCTTGGTGGCACCGCTTCGACCCGAGCGGGCCAGTCGTGGCTTGTTCGCGGTCATCGTGACCGTTGCCCTAGCGCTTGGCCTCATCATGATGCTGCTACTCAATACGTCGGTTGCGCAGACAGCTTTCGTTGTGAGCGAGCTCCAGTCGCAGCAACGGGAGCTGGCCCGTACGGAGGCGTCGCTGACCGAGGCGATCGCAGCTGCAGCAGCTCCGCCGGTGTTGGAGTCCAAGGCGCGCGCTTTGGGCATGGTGCCAAGCACCCGTCCGGTTTTCCTGACAATTCCCGGAGGCAAAGTTCGGGGTAAGGCCAAGCCGGCTCCGGGTGATCGCACCCGCACGGCAAACGTCGCAGGGTCTCTGACGGCAACCCTGATAGATCCGCTGCCGGTCGAAGCTGTCGTGGCCGGGGCCGAAGCCCCGGAAGGGCAGCGGCGCCAGATAGGAGACGGGGCCGTTCTCGTCGCGCCGGGAACCGCTACCGCGGTCGATGAAGCCACCGAGCAGGCGCGTCGCAACGAAGAACGCCAAGTGAGGCGAGAGACTGCCACAACGGATGGAGCCATCCTGGTTTCTCCGCAAGGGCCAGTGGAGCCGGAGGCCGACGGTGCGCAGTTGAGCGAGACGGTTGCGCGATGAGCACGCGTTCTCCCATGCGCTCCCGCGGGCCTGTGCGCGTGGTCGAGCCCCAATACGAATCGGGCGATGGTGGCTCGGGTCGTTCCGCTCGGCGCGGTTCGGACTTCCAGCCCGGCAACATTCGCCGACGGGGCACGGTCCTCTTGCTCGCGACCGCGATCGTTGCTTCCATCTTCGCGACTCGCCTCGTCGACCTGCAGGCGGTGCGGGGGGAAGCGCTTGCCGACGCCGCGTTGAGTCAACGGCTTCGAACTCTCGAGATCCCGGCCTACCGGGGGAGCATTCTGGATCGCTCGGGTCAGCCGTTGGCGGTGACGGTAGAAGCTCGTGACGTCACAGCCGATCAAACGCTGATCGAGGATCCTGCTGCGCTGGCGGTCGAACTAGCGCCGATCCTGGAAGTCCCGCAGGACGTTCTGGCGGATCGACTCTCCGGTGACAAGCGATTCATGTATGTCGCGAAGGGCGTCACTCCCGAGACCTGGGAACGCATAGCGGCTCTCCGGCTACCCGGGATCTTTAGCGAGGAGACGTCGCGCCGCATCTACCCAGCCGGAGATCTGGCGTCGCACATCGTCGGATTCGTTGCGGCCGACGGCACCGGTGGCGGGGGAATCGAGTCGACCTTCGATGAGTTGCTCACCGGAACGCCGGGACAGCAGACCTATGAGCGCGGACCTGGCGGTCGGGTGATTCCGACGCAGAATCAGTCCTCGGTTGCTGCGGTCTCGGGTGCTGACGTGCAGCTGACGATCGATCGCGATATCCAGTTCGTCGCTCAGGAAGCCATCCAGGGTGTGGTGCAACGGTCGGGAGCCTCGAGCGCCACAGCGGTCGTGATGGATGTGCAGACCGGCGAAATCCTCGCGATGGCGACGGCTCCTGACTTCGATCCCAATCGATTCACGCAGTCACTGCCGGAAGAGCGCCGCAACCGAGCAATCACCGACATCTTCGAGCCGGGCTCGACGGGCAAGGTCATTACTGCTGCTGCCACGATCAATGAGGGCGCGATTGACCCACTGACCCCGATCAAGGTTCCTGGTCAGTTGGAGCGGTCGGGCAAGAAATTCAATGACTACTGGAAGCACGGGACTTTGCGCTTGACGATGACCGGTGCATTCGCCAAGTCAAGCAACATCGGGATGATCCTCGCGGCGGAGAAGATGCCGAAGAAGCAGTTGGCGCGGTACATGGAGAAGTTCGGCATAAACGAGAAGACCGATCTTGGGTTGCCCGGGGAATCTGCAGGACTCATGCTCCAGCCGGAGAACTGGTCAGGAACGTCATTCCCGACCATGGCGTTCGGTCAGGGGTACTCGGTGACGGCGGTGCAGATGACCAACGTCTTCGCGACCGTCGCCAACGGGGGAGTCCGAGTGAAGCCGACCATCATTGAAGCGACCGTCGAAGCGGACGGCACGGTGATCGAAACCCCCGATCCCGAGCGCGACCGCGTGGTGCGCGAAGACACAGCGCGCCAGGTGATGGCGATGATGGAGGCGGTTACGGGTGAAGGAGGCACTGCCCCGCAGGCCCGAATCCCCGGATACCGCGTTGCTGGCAAGACAGGGACAGCACAGTTCGTGGATCCGGATTGCCGCTGCTACGCCGGCGACGTCACCGCGTCCTTTATTGGTGTTGCGCCAGCCGATGCGCCTCGCCTGGCTGTCGGAGTCTTCGTGCACCAGCCCAAGCGCGGCCGTGGTGGCGGTGAGTTGGCTGCTCCCGTCTTCAAGGAAATCACCACATATGCTCTGCAAGCTATGCAGATTCCTCCGTCTGGCAAGAAGGCACCGCAACTCACGTTGACGACTGGATAGCCGATGCGCCTCGCGGAGTTGGTCGAGAGCATCGGTGGTGTCGTCGAGCCATCTGCCCTACAGCGCGGGGATGTCGAGATTGTCGGGGTATCGCTTTCGTCATCATCGATCGATCGTGGCTTCCTCTTTGCGGCGTTGCCCGGTCATCGAACCCATGGGGCCCATTTCGTCTCGGACGCAGTTGAGCTCGGAGCCGCTGCGGTACTGACCGACGATCAAGGCCGCGAGATCATCGAGGCTGGTGGCGAAGTGGGCGTTCCAGTAGTCACGGTCGCCGATCCTCGCTCCACCATGAGCGATGTCGCCTCGACCCTGGCCGGGCATCCGCAGGATGAGTTATCGATGGTCGGAATCACCGGCACGAACGGCAAGACCACGGTGGCGCACATGGTTCAGGCCGCGCTTGACGCTGATGGTGTCCAATCCGGTGTGATCGGAACGCTCGGTAGTCAGTTCGCCGACCGGGTGTCGATACCGAGTGCGCGTACCACTCCGGAGGCAACCGACCTCTTCCCGATGCTGCGCACCTTCACAGATGCCGGGGCTCAGGCTGTGGTGATGGAAGTCTCGAGTATCGCCCTATGCGAACACCGGGTCGATGGAATCTACTTTGACACTGCCGTGTTTACCGGATTGAGCCACGACCATCTTGACTATCACCGTGACATGGAGGACTACTTCGCCGCGAAATCACAGCTCTTCGATCCCGAGCGGGCTCGCCGTGGAGTTGTTCTTGTGGACGACGAATGGGGCGCACGGCTTGCCCGAGAAGCCCGAATACCCGTGACGACGGTGAGTGCGCGACTAGTCGACGACGAGTCCAACGAGGGCGCCGCTTGGACCGTCCGCCGCAAGGGCGGCGAGCTGGTCCTAAGCGGCCAGACAGAAGTGGCGTTCGACGTACCGATAACTGCAGAGTTTGCACTTGCCAACGCCGCTTTGGCCATAGTGACGGCACACACCGTTGGCGTCTCCCTGGACGTAGCGGCGGGAGCCGTTTCCCGGGCGATGGTCCCCGGACGCATGGAGTTGGTATCCACACTCGGGGGTATTGATTTCATCGTTGACTACGCACATACGCCCGACGCCGTGGAACAGGTGGTTCGTGCTGCAGTCGAACAACGCAGTCGGGACTCGAGTCGCGTTGTCGTTGTCGTTGGGGCCGGTGGCGATCGAGATCCACACAAGCGTGCCGGCATGGGTCGCGCTGCATCCCTCGCTGACATCACCTTCATTACCGATGACAACCCACGATCCGAAGACCCGCGGCGAATCCGTTCGGAAGTGGTGGCTGGAGCACGGGAAGGCGCCGATGTCCGTGAGATCGCCTCACGCGAGCAGGCCATCGCCGATGCCGTTGAAGTAGCAGAGCCAGGTGATGTCGTTCTAGTCCTGGGTAAGGGGCATGAAACGACACAGGAGCGGGCCGAGGGGTTGGTTCCCTTCGATGATCGCGAAGTGCTGGCATTCTTCGTGGGCAGGCGATTCGGCGGGGGCTCGAGGGAGGGTGTGACGTGACGACGATCACCCTCGCCCAGGCCATCCAGGCAGCCCAGGGTTCGGCTAATGCTGCATTGACGGCTATCGGTACTGAGAAATCGGTGACGGGCTTTGTTGTCGATTCCCGCTCGGTTCGTCCTGGCGTCTTGTTCGTTGCGATCGCGGGTGAGAATGTGGACGGCCACGACTTTGCCCAGGACGCAGTGAACGCCGGGGCGGTCGCTGTTCTCGCTAGCAGGGAATTGCCCGACGTGCCCTGCATCGTCGTTGACGATGCTGTTCTCGCTCTCGGTCGCATCGCGCACTGGTATCGCACGAATGTCCTGACCGCGACGGTCATCGGGGTTACCGGTTCATCGGGAAAGACAACAACCAAGGACCTCATCGCCGATGTGCTGCCGGGGAATGTGGTGGCGGCCCGCGGGTCCTTCAACACCGAGGTAGGTCTGCCACTGACCATCATGGAGGCCGACGATTCGACCGACTACCTGGTCCTTGAGATGGGTATGCGGGGTCTGGGCCACATTCACTATCTGGCCGGAATAGCCGAACCTGACATCGGAGTCATCTTGAACGTTGGGCTTGCGCACGTTGGGTTGATGGATGGCCCCGATCAGATCGCGCGTGCTAAGTCCGAGTTGGTTCAGGCCCTCTCGACCGAGGCGACAGCTGTTTTGAACGCCGATGATCCAGCGGTCGCCGGAATGGCGGAGGCCACGCAAGCGCGGGTGACGTTGTTCGGCGAAAGCGAGTCCGCCGCCGTCCGAGCCGAGGCAGTATCGCTCGACGCCTCCGGTCGAGCGAGTTTCCGTCTCCAGATCGGTGATGCGCCGGGCATCGGTGTTGCCTTGAACCTGCACGGACAACACTTCGTTTCAGCGGCTCTCGCTGCAGCGGCGGTGGCGTCCACCTGTGGCGTGCCCATCGAGCAGATCGCTTCGGCCTTGGAAGCAGCCGGGCCTCGAAGCCCGCTGCGGATGGAGGTTCGAACATCGGTACACGGGGTGACCGTCATCAACGATGCCTACAACGCCAACCCGGATTCGATGCGGGCCGCGCTTAAGACGTTGCGTTCGATGGCCGGTGCCGGCCGAACGTGGGCGGTGCTTGGAGAGATGAGGGAACTCGGCGAGCATTCGATGCCCGAGCATGATGCGATCGGCAGGCTGGTCGTGCGTCTGGACATCTCCCGGTTGATATGCGTGGGGTCCGGAACCAGGGTCATGCATCTGGCCGCTAGCAATGAGGGGTCATGGGCCGATGAATCGGTGTGGGTCGAGGATGTCTCGGGTGCGGTCGAGATTCTCGACCGGGACCTGCAGCCGGGAGACACGGTGCTGATCAAAGCCTCTCGAGCGATCGGTTTGGAAGCCGTTGCCGAGCACCTCCTCGCAGGAGTGGAGGAGGTCGAATGAGGCTCGTTGTCATCGCCCTGGCCATTGCGTCGGTCGTATCACTCATCGGCACGCCGATCTTGATCAAGATCCTTTCGCGGCGCGGACACGCGCAGGCGATTCGCGTGAGCACCGAAGGTGAGGCCTATCCAGATCACGAAGCCAAGAGGGGTACTCCTTCCATGGGCGGCGTGGCGATCCTCATCGCGGTCCTGGCCGGCTACTTCGGCACGCATCTGCTGACGTGGCGACCGGTGACGACTTCGGGTCTGCTCGTGCTGTTCCTCATGGTCGGTTTGGGTCTGGTCGGATTGGCGGATGACTACCTGAAGATCTTCAAACAACGCAGTACCGGACTGCGGGCCCGCACAAAGTTGATTGGACAGGCGCTCGTGGCGTTCGCGTTCGCCTACCTATCGGTCCAATTCCCGAACGCCGATGGGGAGACCGCGGCATCTATGGCCGTTTCCTTCGTGCGGGATACGTCATTCGTCCTCCCGCTCGGATTGTTCTTGGTGTGGGTTTGGTTTCTGATCACCGCGACCA
>CAZVWA010000069.1:0-7206 GCA_964631085.1 uncultured Rubrivirga sp. | reverse complement strand
TCAACGATCACATCCCGATCGTCAGCGAGATGCCGCACGGCGGCTACAAGCAGTCCGGCTTCGGCAAGGACATGTCCACCTACTCCTTCGAGGAGTACACCCAGGTCAAACACGTCAGTTTGGACATAACGGGCGCGGCCAAGAAGGGCTGGCACCGGACTATCTTCTCCGAAAAGTAACCATCTAAACCCCCTAAAACGGCTCCCGTAGGCCTATATTCCTCTCACCACGTGAACGAGAGGAATGTCATGACCTCGCACCGCCCTGAAATGATCGCCGCCCTCGCCGGCACGATGCGTTCGTCGGTATCCCGACGTCGTCTGCTGCAGGCAGCGGGAATCTCCGGCACTGCTGCTGCACTCGCAGCTTGTGGCGCGGGAGGAGGCACTTCGAGTGAACCGACCGAGGCAGCCACGTCGGCGGACGAGAGCGCAGCCGAAACTCCCACCGAAACGGGTCCAGAAGACCTGTCCGATGTCGAGAAGGTCGTGGCGTGGTCCAACTGGCCCCTGTACATCGACTACGACGACGATGAGGTCGGGCGTCCGAGCCTGGATGCGTTCTCGCAGCAAACCGGGATCGAGGTCACATACAACGAGGACATCAACGACAACAACGAGTTCTACGCCAAGGTGCGCACGCAGCTCGAGCAAGGCCAAGACATCGAGCGCGACCTCGTTGTCCTCACAGACTGGATGGTGGGCCTATGGATCCAAAATGGGTTCGCACAGAAGCTCGACCCGGCGAATATCCCGAACATGAAGAATCTGGTCGATGCCTACTACGACGTCTCATTCGACCCGAATCGTGAGTACTCACTCCCGTGGCAAAGTGGTTTCGGAGGCCTGGCTTACAACGTCGATCTTCTCGAATCGACTCTTGGGGTCAGCGAAATCAACACCATGGACCAACTCTTCGATCCGGCCCTCAAGGGTCGCGTGACCTTGCTGTCGGAGATGCGGGACACGATGGGTTGCATCATGGCTTGGCAAGGGGCCAACCCCGCCAACTTCACCGATGCAGAGTTCGAGACATCCATCGATAAATTGAGCGAGATCGTGGCATCGGGTCAGATCCGGCAAGTTACCGGCAACGACTACATCAACGCACTCGAAACCGGCGACATCATTGCCTGTATCGGCTGGTCCGGGGACGTCTTCGCGATGGACGGCAACTACGGCTTCTCGCTGCCGGAATCCGGCGGCATGCTGTGGAGCGACAACCTGCTAATCCCGTCCACGGCTACCCACAAGAAGAACGCTGAAGCAGTCATGAACTATTACTACGAGCCAGAAATCGCGGCTGAGGTCGCGGCCTGGGTCTGGTACATCTCCCCGGTCAAGGGTGCCCGCGAGGCGATGGAAAACATCGACCCCGAGCTCGTTGAGGTCCCGTGGATCTTCCCCACGGACAAGGAGCTCAACAACTCCTACGTCTTCATGTCTCTTACGCCGGAGCAGAACGAGAAGTACGAGCGCATGTTCCAGCAGGCCATCGGCCTTTAGTTCACATGAGTACGGGGGCGAGAGCCCCCGTACTCATGTTCCCCTCAGAAAGGTGGTCGATGGCCGAGCAGCGAAGGGTCGAGGACCTTCACCTTCGGAATCTGACCAAGAGGTTCGGTGACTTCGTCGCTGTAGATGACCTCACCTTGACGATCCCTGCCGGAAGTTTCTTCGCACTGCTCGGTCCGTCCGGTTGTGGCAAAACGACCACGCTGCGGATGGTGGCAGGCCTAGAAGATCCGAGCACTGGCTCTATCTCGATCGGAGACCGTGATGTCACGGGGCTTCGGGCATTCAAAAGGCCGGTCAATACCGTGTTTCAGTCTTATGCACTGTTTCCGCACTTGGACATCTTCGAAAATGTCGCTTTTGGATTGCGGCGGCGGGGCATCAAGGATGTAAAGCCGATCGTTGAATCGATGCTCGATCTGGTGCAGTTGACTCCGTTGGCGAGGCGCAAGCCCAAGCAGCTCTCGGGTGGGCAACAGCAGCGAGTTGCGGTGGCCCGAGCCCTCATCAACGAACCGGATGTCCTGCTTTTGGATGAGCCGCTGGGTGCTCTTGATTTGAAGTTGCGTCGGCAAATGCAAATTGAACTGAAGCGGATCCAAATTGAGGTCGGCACGACCTTCGTGCACGTCACCCACGATCAGGAGGAGGCCATGACGATGGCCGACACCGTGGCCGTGATGAACGAGGGTCGGATTGAGCAGATGGGCGACCCCGCGGATATTTATGAGCTTCCGACCACGGTGTTCGTTGCACGCTTCCTCGGGCAGTCGAACCTTTTTGCGGGGCAGCGGGCTGGTAGCGCGGCGGACGCCATCAAGGTGGCCTCGCACGGTCACGAGTTCACGGTCCCGGACACTCGCAACAGCGCTCCTGGAGGTTCCGTCATCGTTGGGGTGCGGCCGGAAAAGATGACGATCGTCGACGCTGGAGATCACATCCCCGAGCATCATGATCGCGTTGCTGGCCGCGTTGTCGACGTCTCCTACACCGGTGTGAGCACCCAGTACCTGGTTCAAACCAGTTGGGGTGAGGAGATCTCGGTCTTCGAGCAAAACGATGTGGTGGGGGATCGTTCGGCTGTGGGTGATTCGGTCGAGGTGCACTGGGATCGCGCCCACGCTTTCGGATTGGATGGAACCGGCCTCTCGCAGGAGAACGTCGAGACCGAGCAGACCTCGGTGGCCTGATGCCGGCACTCGTCCCTACGTCCAACGCGGGTTCGGACACACCCCCGCAGGTGGCGGCGCGCAAAGCTCGGACCGGGTATCTGTTGTTGCTGCCTGGCATGGGTTGGCTGGCGGTCTTCTTCGCCATTCCGTTCGTCACGTTGATCGTCACGAGCTTGCAGGTGCCCGCGGGCGCGTCGGGTGTGTACGCCCCGGGATTCGATATCGCCAACTACGCCGAGGCAATCACGCAGTACGGCAATCTCTACGTGCGATCTTTCATTTACGCCGGTCTGGCAACCATCTTCGCCCTGATCATCGCGTACCCACTTGCGTACTTCATTGCTTTTCGGGGAGGACAATGGAAGGGCCTGTTGCTGGTCCTGGTGATCGCCCCCACGTTCGCAAGTTTCCTGCTGCGCACCTACGCGTGGCGCACCATCTTGGCCGACGAAGGCCCGGTAACCGGCTTCTTCAATGCGCTCGGGGTACTACCTGAAGGACGCATCCTCAGCACCAGCATTGCCGTTATCGCTGGTCTTACCTACAACTTCCTGCCCTTCATGATCCTGCCGCTCTTTGCAGCGTTGGACAAGATCGACCATCGGCTCATCGAAGCATCGAATGATCTCTACGCATCTCCGGTGACGACCTTCCGGAAAATCGTTTGGCCCTTGTCTCTCCCCGGAGTCGTGGCGGGAACTCTGCTGACGTTTATCCCTGCCTCTGGTGATTACATCAACGCGCAACTCTTGGGATCGATCACGACCCGCATGATTGGCTCGGCCATTCAAGTGAACTTCATCCAATTCCGTGATTATCCGATCGCGAGCGCCCTATCGGTGATTCTCATGTTCATCATCTTGATCATCGTTTCGATCTACATTCGTAGATCCGGAACGGAGGACTTGGTCTGATGAAGATCATCCGCAGACATTTGCTGACCGTTGTTGCGATTCTGGTTTTGATCTACCTGTTTATCCCGATCGCGGTGGTTGGCGTTTTGAGTTTTAACGATCCGCCGAGCAAGTACAACACGAAGTGGTACGGCTTCTCGCTGGATGCATGGACCAATATGTGTGGAATTCCCGGCGTATGCGAGTCGTTCATCGAAAGCATCAAGATCGGGCTGATCTCCACCGTCGTCGCCACGATTCTCGGCACGATGATCGCCTTTGCTCTTGTGCGTTATCGCTTCCGAGGGCGCAAGAGCACCAATCTGCTCATCTTTTTGCCTATGGCCACGCCGGAAGTCGTGATGGGATCAAGCCTGCTGGCGCTGTTCCTAAACATGACGTTTCCCCTCGGCACGACCACCGTCATCATCGCTCACATTATGTTCACTATCTCGTTCGTGGTTGTTGCCGTGAAGGCGCGATTGCAGGGGTTGGATCCGAGCCTGGAAGAGGCCGCACGTGACCTGTACGCCGATTCGAGCGCGACCTTCCGGTACGTGACCTTCCCGTTGGTGGCTCCCGGTATCGCGGGTGCGGCGCTGCTCGGATTCGCTCTTAGTTTCGATGATTTCATCATTAGTTTCTTTAATGCAGGCACGTTGGTCACCTTCCCGATCTACGTTTGGGGCGCGGCTCAGCGCGGCATTCCGGTGCAGGTGAACGCCCTGGCCACGCTGGTCTTCCTGGTCGCCTTGACCATCGTCTTGGTTGCCCAGTTCGTGGCCTGGCGTAAGCGCAAAGCGCTGGAGGCATCGGTTGCCGAACGGGACGCGGACCTCAAGGCACTCAGCATGGATGCTCTCTCGCGCTCCTAGTTTCCGAACGGCCACGCCCATATTTCGGAGGGGTCACTGAATCCCCAGCAAAGCGGAATCATCACGTAAACTGTTGGCCACGACGATGCACGAAGGGATTGGTGGGACAGCGCGACGGACGGTCGCGTATCGAGTCCTTCAACTCATCAGGAGTCCTGGTGCAATTCGCTGAAAAGTCCACGTCCAAGGCGATCGCGTCTATTGCCGAGGCGGAGCGCTCGGTGTTCTGGCTCGATAATCCGAATCGTCCTGAACCCGAACCGTCCCTTGATCGCGACATCGATGCAGACCTGGTGATCGTTGGAGGCGGTTTTAGCGGTCTGTGGACCGCGCTCCTTGCCCACGACGTCGATCCCGATCGCGACATCGTTCTCATCGAGCGCACCCAAATCGCCGATGGAGCAACGGGCAGAAACGGCGGTTTCGTCGCGGCGAGCCTGACCCACGGGTTCGGCAACGGACTGTCCCGTTGGTCGGAGGAACTGCCGTCGCTGCTTGCGCTGGGTCAGCAGAACCTCGAGGACATCGAAACGTTCGTCAAGTTGAACGGCATTGATTGCGATTTTCGACGTGCGGGCGAAATCGATGTTGCCGTTGCCGACCATCAGGTAGACGAGTTGCTCGAAACCGTCGAGGCAATGAACGCCTTCGATCTCGGCGTTGAGTTTCTCGATCAGGATGCGCTGCGGCGGTCCATTCATTCACCGAGTTACCTCGCGGGCCTGCGAGATTCGCGTTCGGTAGCTCTGGTCGATCCCGCGCGGCTCGCCTGGGGCCTGTTGGAAACGGCGAAACTGCGCGGTATTCGGGTCTATGAGAACACCGAAATCACCGACCTCGAGGATCAACACGACCGGGTAGCGCTGCACACGGAAGACCACACCATCACGGCCCAGCGCGCGGTCTTGGCGACCAATGCGTTCCCGAGTCTCGTTCCCGCCGTCCGGCATCGCGTTGTTCCGGTCTATGACTACGTGCTGATGACCGAGCCGCTTTCTGAGGCGCAGTGGGAGTCCATCGGTTGGCTGGCCCGCGAGGGCATCAGCGATTCGGGCAACCAATTCCACTACTACCGACCCACCGAAGACGACCGGATCCTCTGGGGTGGCTATGACGCCGTGTATCACCGGGGGAATGGTTTCGGGCCGGAGTTTGAGAACGACGATGATTCCTACGCCCGTCTCGCAACACACTTCTTCCAGACATTTCCGCAGCTCGACGGCCTGCGTTTCTCTCATGCGTGGGGTGGCGCCATCGATACCTGCTCGCGGTTCACCGCGTTCTGGGGAACCGAGGCCGGAGGGAAAGTCGCCTATGTTGCCGGCTTCACCGGGCTCGGGGTGGGTGCGAGCCGGTTTGCTGGACAAACCGTCCTCGATCTACTTGACGGGCACGACACCGCGCGAACACGCCTGGATATGGTCAAGTCCCAGCCGATGCCGTTCCCACCTGAACCCTTGCGAAGTCTGGGCATCAAATGGACGACGACGTCGCTGCACCGTGCGGACACCCATGGTGGAAAGCGCAATCTGTGGTTGCGACTCCTCGATCGAATGGGGCTCGGCTTCGACTCGTAGTGACGCCAGCCACTAACCCAGTGTCACCACCGTGTTGACGAATCGGTCGATCAGCTCGACCGCAAGTTGGTTTACGGCAGGTTCGTCGATGTTCAACTTCTTGATCCCTGGAACACCCGCGCTGTAGCTGAGCCAGGAGATGGTGCTGCCGTCCTTGAGCATCAGCTGGTAGTCCCGGGACGTAAAGCGGGCGTCCTTAGCTTTCGCTCCCTGCGTTGTGATGTAGCGGACGTAGATACCCGGAGTGCCATCGACGGTGACGGCCGAAGTGCCTTGGGTGCTCTTCCACGCGGAGTCGGTCTTGCTATACAGCTTTCCGGAACTCGCCTTGCACTCCTTGATGCGCGAGGACAACTGTTTCCACGCTGCGTCGGCTGCCGAATCATCGGCGTAGGTGAACACCTGCTGCCAGACCGACGCCCCCGAGGCTTGGATGTCACCGGTCCCGCCGAAGCTCGCCGAGAAGGTCCCGGTTCCGGCCGGAAGGATGTCTGAGTCAGCCGGGTAGCAGGGGTTGAACGGAACGCTTCCCGGCAGGTTCGCCGTGAAGAAAGACCACGCACCATCCTCGGGCGAATCGATGGGAAGAGTCGCCGGCATATCCCCGGGAGTCACCATCGCGGTCTCGGCGATCGACAGGAGTGTTGACTGCACTCCTCCGCCGGCGGCCCGATTGGCGTAGCGATCGGTGAGTACCGGAAGTAGGGCACTAACTCCATCTCGTTGTGCGGTGGTCGTGGAAGACCCTCTCGGATTCTCTACGCGCAGCCACACGATGGCATCCTCGACGAGGTTTATGACCGTGTATTCGCTTGCGTAATTGGTGGACTTCGAATCACGACGTGTCCACATGCCGCCATCGCTGCGTGTCCCATTGGTGATGGTGATCTTCTTGCCGTCCACCGTGCCTGAGTACTCGCATGCTCGCCGGATTTGCTTGGTGAGTCCGCTCCATGCTGATCGGGCTGCGGACGCCGAGGCGTAGACCACAGCCTGTTCCGTGACATCGCCAATCGTGCTGAAGTACCCGGTCGTCATTGCCAGATCAGGAAGTGCGTCCTTGCCCTTGGGTGGGAGACATACGGGATAGGGATCCTGGCCACCCGTAGGGATGTAGTAACCGATGTTTTGGGAAGTGGCACTGCCCAACGCATCGGTGACATCGCCCGGTTGGA
>CAZVWA010000068.1:0-7242 GCA_964631085.1 uncultured Rubrivirga sp. | reverse complement strand
ACATCATGGACTTCTGCAAGGCGTACAACGCCGCGACGGAGGACAAGCGCGGGCAGGTCATCCCCGTGGAGATCACCGTCTACGAGGATCGCTCGTTCGACTTCGTGCTCAAGACCCCGCCGGCAGCCAAGCTGATCTTGAAGGCGGCGGGAATTCCCAAGGGTTCCGGAACGCCGCACACCGTCAAGGCTGGCTCGATCACCAAGGATCAGGTCCGCGAGATCGCCGAAACCAAGATGCCGGACCTGAACGCCAACGACGTCGAGGCTGCGATGCGCATCATCGAAGGCACCGCGCGTCAGATGGGCATCACCGTTTCCTGACGACCCCTTCAAGGCTTCGTCGTTCCATAACCGAATAGTTCGACAACAGAAATCCGAAACCGTGGGAGGGCCAGCGCGGCCCGCTAACCACACCTGCCGAATAGGAGAGCAGTCATGAAGCGCAGCAAGGCCTACCAGCAAGCCCTCGAGAAGATCGAGGCGGACAAGATCTACAGCCCCATGGGCGCCATCAAGATCATCAAGGACACCGTGTCCACCAAGTTCGATCCGACGGTGGACGTCTCCATGCGCATGGGTGTCGACCCGCGCAAGGCCGACCAGATGGTCCGTGGAACCGTCAACCTCCCGCACGGCACAGGCAAGACTGCCCGCGTTCTGGTCTTCGCCGGTGGCGAGAAGGCCGATGAGGCCCGTGAGGCGGGCGCAGATTTCGTCGGGTCCGACGACATGCTCGAGAAGGTCAAGGGTGGCTGGACGGACTTCGACGCCGTTGTCGCGACACCGGACATGATGGGCAAGGTCGGAACCCTCGGCAAGGTGCTCGGCCCGCGAGGCTTGATGCCCAACCCCAAGACAGGCACCGTCACGATGGATGTCGCCAAGGCTGTCGGTGACATCAAGGGTGGCAAGATCGAATTCCGTCTCGATAAGCACGCCAACCTTCAGTTCCCGATCGGCAAGGGCTCCTTCAGTGCCGATCAGCTCAACGAGAACTTCGCAGCTGTCATGGACGAGATCAACCGCCTGAAGCCCTCGGCTGCCAAGGGCCGCTACATCAAGAAGGCGACGCTGTCGTCCACGATGGGCCCGGGCATCCCGATCGATCCGGCAAAGTCCGAAGACGACGATCTGTAACCGCTCGCTGCGCCGCTGCTGGTCGGCCGTTCACCAGCGGCAAGTACGGTGCTGAGATGCGCGCGCCGACCCTTCGCCTGAGAGGTCGCGAACTCACCCTGGACTCCACGCTGGTCATGGGTGTCGTTAATGCGAGCCCGGAGTCTTTCTCCGACGCGGGGGAATTCGATTCTTTCGATGCTCAACGTTCGCTGGTCGCATCCCTTGTTGAGGCTGGCGCCGACATCGTTGACATCGGCGGACAATCGGCGATCACGAATCAACCGGAGATCGACGCTCGACTCGAAGTCGAACGGGTTCTCCCGATTATCGAGTGGGTGCGATCCTCCTACCCGGATGTGATTGTCAGTGTCGACACCTATAAGCCGCCCGTTGTCGATGCTGCCCTGAGTGCCGGGGCGCACATAATCAACGACGTCAGCGGTCTGTTGTACCCGGAAGTTGCAGATATGTGCGCCGCTTCCGGTGCTGGTCTTGTCGTTATGCACACCAAGGCGCGTCCGAAGGAGCGGATGCAGTCGGAGTCGCTATACGACGACGTCACGACCGAAGTCACAGAGTTCTTGTCCGAGAAGATGCGGGAGGCCGAAGGCCACGGTGTCGCTCGAGAGTCGCTCATCGTCGACCCGGGTCCGGATTTCGCGAAGACCCCGCACCAGACTTTGGCGATACTGCGCGATATCGAGGCAGTCCGCGATCTCAGGCGACCGCTCCTACTGGCGTTGTCCCGCAAGGATTTCCTCGGCGCGATCACGGGTAAGACCCCGCGTGGGCGTGGTCCGGCAACGGATGCAGCCCTCGCGCACTTTGCCGCCGTGCCGGGAAACATCGTTCGCGTCCACGACGTAGGAGCGGCCAAGGACGTCGTCGCCGTCGTCGACGCCCTGTGCGGACGGCTCGACATCCCCGCGGACTACCTACTGCCCGACGCGTTGCGTCATGAGCCACGCGATGGCTGAACTCTCGACCATCGCGTCGTCGTCTGCCACGGACTGGACCCTGGAGCGACTCCATGTGCTCAAGGGCGACACCACGGTTGCAGTGGTGATCCCTGCGCGCAATGAGCAAGCATCGGTGGGAACAGTCGTTTCCGCGATTTCGAACGAACTCGGAGAATTTGTCGATGAGTTGGTCGTCATGGATTCGCTCTCGACGGATACGACTGCTTCCGTGGCTGAAGCCGCCGGGGCTCGCGTGTATTCGGTTGCCGATGTTCGCCCCGACCTTGGGGCGAAGCCCGGTAAGGGTGAGGCACTGTGGAAGTCACTGTTCGTGACATCTTCGGACATCGTCGTATTCATCGATGCCGATCTCACCGAGTGGGGGACGCATTTCGTTACGGGAGTCGTCGGCCCACTGCTCGCCGATCCCGCTGTGATGTTGAGTCGCGGCTACTACGACCGAATCTTTGCTGCTGGCGGGGAGGTGACGTTGGAGGGTGGGCGCGTCACCGAACTGGTCGCGCGACCGTGGTTGACCTTGTTCCGCCCAGCACTTGCCTCGATGGTCCAACCGCTTGCCGGCGAGTGGGCGATCCGGCGCACGGCCTTCGAGCGGATGCACGTCCCCATGGGCTACGGCGTCGAGCTGTCTACGCTGCTCGACGTCCACGACCATTGGGGTCCGCAGGCGATCGCGCAGGTAGACCTTGGGCAGCGGGCTCATCGGCATCAGAACATCCACGATCTGTCCGCCATGGCAACCGAGATCCTCTCCACCGCCGAGCGTCGCCGGGAACGGGCGGCAGGGTTGGACATCGCCCCCGGGATTGGCGAGTACGTCGAATTGGCGCATCTAGGCCGAGACCGCGAGTGGTCCGTGCGCCCCGTGGTCGTCGGTGAGCGCCCTCCGATGATTTCGCAAACGCCGCTTTCTAGTTGACCGACCTTCGTCTGCCGTCCACACTGTCCCGATCGGTGTCGGCCGGCGACGCCGCATGGGCTGGGGAGGGTATGCGTGAAGTATCACCTTCCGCTGACCCACCCACTCCTTCAAACGGTCGACATCAGCGTCTCCTTCGGTGGTTTGCAGATCCTCGATGAGGTCAGCATCGGGATCCCCGAGGGGTCGGTCACCGGATTGATCGGGCCCAACGGGGCGGGCAAGACCACTGTCTTCAACGTCATGACCGGTTTCGTCAAGCCTGATTCGGGCAAGGTGAAGTTCGAGGGCAAGCGCCTTCGGCATATCAAGACCCACCACCTGACCAAGATGGGCATCTCCCGGACTCTGCAGGGAGTCGGTCTTTTTCCCTCGCTTACCGCGATGGAGAACGTGATGCTCGGTGCGTCGGGTCACGTGCGCTCGGGAATCGTCGCCGATGCCCTTGCCATGCCCTGGACCGACGCTGAACAACGGCGAGTGCGTGAGAAGGCCGAGGCTGCGATGTCCGAGCTCGGTGTCCTCGAGGAGGCCCAACGCCTGCCCGGTGAGATGCCCTACCCGGTGCAAAAGCGTGTTGCGCTGGCGCGGGCGCTTGTAAGCGATCCGAAGGTGCTGTTGCTCGACGAGCCTGCGGGTGGCATCGGAGCGGCCGACATGCACGAACTCGGTCGCCTCATTCGCAGTTGGGTGCCCGAGCGGACGGTCCTGCTCGTCGAGCACCACATGGAACTCGTCATGGAGGTGTGCGATCTCATCTGGGTCCTCGACGCGGGCAAGGTGATCGCCGCTGGAACCCCCGACGAAGTCCGCAATGATCCTGCAGTGCTCGCCGCCTATCTCGGTGAAGACGACGAGGCGGTCCACTGATGCTCAAGATCGAAGGCCTGTCTGTCAGTTACGGCGCGGTGGAAGCACTGAAGGACGTCTCACTCGATGCGCCTCCCGGACGCGTCACAGCAGTGATCGGCGCCAATGGGGCTGGCAAGTCCACCTTGATGCGAACGTTGGCGGGCTTGGAAAAGCCGAAGTCCGGCCGAATCGTTTTCAACGATCAGGACATCACGGGGGGCAAGCCGGAGGACATCGTGCGACAGGGGATCGCGCTGGTCCCCGAGGGTCGGTCCACGATCCCGGACCTCACCGTTGAGGAGAACCTGAAGCTGGGCGGCATGTGGCGTACGCACGCCCAGCGCGGAACCTCGCTGACGCGCGTCTACGGATTGTTTCCGGTGCTGGGTGAACGACGCCACCTCGGTGCGGACACGCTCAGTGGAGGCGAGCGCCAGCAGTTGGCGATCGGTCGCGCGTTGATGACCGGCCCACAAACTCTGCTACTCGACGAACCGTCCCTAGGTTTGGCTCCTCTCATCGTCACCCAGATCCTCGAACTCGTGAGCCAGATGGCCCGCGACTCGGGGTTGGCCGTCTTGCTCGTGGAGCAGAACGCAGCCACGGCGCTGCGTGTTGCCAAGACCGGGATCGTGCTGAACCTCGGTGAGATCGTCAAGAGCGGGCCGGCCCATGAGATCGCACAAGACGAGGAGTTGCGACATGCATACCTCGGCTACTGATCCGTTGGAAGCGCAAAGGGGGATCGCCCCGTGATCGACTTCATCGACTACTTGCTGGGGGGTGTGTCGTCGGGCGCAATCATCGCTTTGATGGCGCTCGCGCTGGTCCTGGTCTGGCGTTCGACTCGGGTGGTCAACTTCGCGCAGTTGGGTCAGGCGATGTTCACGACATACGTCGCGCTGACTGTTCGAGACCTTACGGGTTCGTGGGTCCTAGGGCTGCTCGTAGCGATGGTGGCCGGACTCGTCGTCGGAGTAATCGTTCACTTTCTCGTCATTCGCCCCGTCAAACGCCTCGACACCTCGGGCGCCATCATCGCGACCTTTGGAGTTCTCATCGCGCTGGAAGCGCTGGCAGCAATGGTCTGGGGCGGTGATCCTGAAGCGTTCCCTCCACCTATCGACAACGCTGGTTTTGAACTCTTTGGTCGCATTTGGCCGTTCTCTCCGTATGACCTGCTCGTGCTCTTCTCGGTCGTGATCTTGGTGCTGGCCTTGAGCGTTGTCTTCACCCGAACGAATGTCGGGCTGGCCATGCGAGCATCGGCCTTCAACCCGGAGGTGGCTCGACTCTCGGGCGTTCGAGTGAATCGAATGCTCGTACTCGGGTGGGCTATCGCTGGTCTCGTGGGAGCCGTCGCGGGCGTCTTGGTCGCGCCGTTGTCGACCTTGTCACCGACCAGTTTCGACATTTTCTTGGTCTTCGCGTTCACCGCTGCCGTGATCGGCGGGTTGGACAGCCTGGTCGGGGCTGTGGCTTTCGGTATCGGTACCGGGTTAGTGATCGCACTCGTGTCCGGGTACAGCGATTCGAGCAACGCGCCTTTGGTTGCGCTCGCTCTGTTGATTTTGAACCTGCTGTTCAAGCCCGAGGGCGTCTTCTCGCATCACAAAGCGCGGGCGGTCTAGCACATGGACTCACTGTTGCAGCGATTCTCCGGCGCCCGCTTGGGCGTAAATGCGGCCACAGCTCTGGTGATCTGGGGCCTGTTGACATGGCTCAACCAGGTCATCGATCCGCTGATGAGCTACTACTTGGCGACGACCGCCATGTACGCCACGGCCATGTTCGGCATGACGATCTTGCTCGGACTATCTGGCCAGGTTTCTCTCGGTAACGGCGCGTTGATGGCCATCGGCGGGTACATCTTCGCTCTCACGTCGATGAATTGGCAGACCGTGCCGATTTTGGGTACCCCGTGGAATGCCGTGTGGTCGATGGTCTTCGCCGGCGTGGGTGGGGTTGTGTTTGGAGCGGCGATCGGTGGCATCGCGGCTCGGCTTCGTGGGCCGTATCTGGCTGGACTCACGCTGGGCATCGCTGTTGGTGTTCCGGCGATTGCCAACAGGTTCCCAGGCTTGCTCGGCGGCGAAAACGGTCTGATGCTGCAGGTTCCATACCCCGAGGGCGGGTACGCAAGTCAGGACGTCGGAATCGATGAGGGGATCGACGAGGCTGGTGGGGTCGCGGGTGATGACGAACCCGTGTACGAGGAGCTGCCCGACGAGTTCGCCGATCAAGGCGAGGAACTCCCCGTAGACGACGGTGGGCCTGCCGAGGAGGACATGCTGTCCGAGGACGACTTCCTGTCCGAGGATGACTTCCTCAGCGATGAAGATTTCACAACCGACGATGGGTTCGACACCGAGCTCGCGGAGGATGATCTCCTGTCTGAGGACGACTTCCTCAGCGATGAAGATTTCACAACCGACGACGGTTTCGACACCGGGCTCGCCGAAGAGGATCTCCTCACTGAGGACGATTTCCTCAGCGAGGACGATTTCACAACCGACGAGGGTTTCGAGGCCGATGTCGACTCGAGCTTGGGTAGCGACGATGGCGGAGACATCGATGGTGCAAACGAGATCGTGGACACCACAGATCCGGCTGCCGATCTCGACCTAGCCGGTATTGACTCCGAATTTGTTATCGAGCAGTGGCAAGCGTCGGTTGCTATCGCCGTCGCATGCGTGGTCGGGTTCATTGCGCTGAACCTGGTTCGTGGGCGGCAGGGTCGTGTCTGGAAGGCCGTTCGCGACGATCCGATTGCCGCGGCGGTCTCGGGAATTTCCCCCGCGGGTTCGAAGATCAGCGCTTTTGTCATCAGTAGCCTCTTCGCGGCCTTGGCGGGGGCCGTCTTTGCCCAGATCTTGAGTTACGTCGGCCCGGGAGCTTTCACGCTGGGCCTGTCGTTGTCGTTGCTGGTGGGTGTTGTTCTCGGCGGCCGCAACTCGTTCATCGGCGCCATCATTGGTGCTGTCATCTTGGTGTGGCTCCCCGAGTTCGTCCTTGGGTTGTCCGCCGATAGGGGATGGCAGGACCAGATCACCAACAACGCTCCGAACTTCATATACGGCCTGCTCGTGGTGCTCGTAGTCCTGGTGGCCCCCGGGGGAATCGTGGGAGGGATTCAGGGCCTCGTAGGTCGCGTCCGATCTGGCAATCGGACGGGCCCAGGAACGGGCTAGGGATCTTTGCGGGAACCGATTGCCCTTCGGCGCATATGTGACTAGCCTCACGGCAACGTTTGTTCACCTACCGTTCACGCCGCACCGGCGGCGTCAGGGTGACGTGCTCCACTGGGAGGGATTTACGTGGGTAAGGCTTTCGCTACGCGAGCAATCGCCGTCGCCTCGATCACGGCGTT
>CAZVWA010000067.1:0-7376 GCA_964631085.1 uncultured Rubrivirga sp. | reverse complement strand
GTAGGGCTCTTCTAGACGTGGGACAGACGACGAGTCCGAGGCCGACTATTCGGCTAGCGGATGTCGCGCGTCCCAAAGCAGGTGCCGGCGGCCGTATTCCCGATGCGAACCGCATCGACCGGATCGATCGGGTGGTGGTGGAATCGCCGCTCACGATCGCGGTCGATGGAGAGGTCGTCGCGACCACCATGCGCACCCCCGGACATGATCTCGACCTCACCGCCGGGTGGCTGGTCAGCGAGGCGGGCCTGCGTCATGCCGGTGACATCGTCGATATGAAGGCCCTCGCGGCTTCGCCCCCCGAGATCGCAGGCGACGACGAAAGTCACGTTGGCGATTCAGAGATCGACACCGTCCGTGTTCGCCTGACTCCCGGGATCGAACCTCCGCGCCCGCGGGCGTATGTCACATCGAGCTCCTGCGGAGTGTGTAGCGCGGACGTCGTTGACGCCGTGCCGGTGCCGTATGCCCCGTTGCACTCTGCGGGCTGGCGGCTCGAGCCCGGACAGGCCCTGGAATTGATCGAGCAGATGCGATCGCGTCAAAAGATGTTCGACCTCACCGGTGCTCTGCATGCCGCCGCACTCGTCGGCCCTGCCTCGGAAGTCCTCTATGTGCGAGAGGACGTGGGCCGACACAACGCAGTGGACAAGGTCATCGGCCGAGCCTTGATGGATGGAGCACTGCCGTTGACCGATCACGTCCTAGTGGTCAGTGGCCGGGTTTCCTACGAGATAGTTGCCAAGGCTTTGAGCGCCTGCATCGGTTCGATCGTCGCCGTGTCCGGTCCAACGACGCTCGCCGTCGATGCTGCACGGCGACATGACCTGTTATTGATCGGCTTCGCACGTGATGATCGAATGAACATCTACTCCGGAGGGGATTGGGTGCTCTCATGACCATCACGTCACCAGCATTCGCCGCATGGTCGCTCGAAGAAGCGCGCGTCATCATTGCGCCCATCGCGAACGAGCCAGGACCAGTTCTGCTCTGCCTGCAAGCGGTCCAGGAGCGCTTCGGCTATGTCCCTGCGGATGCCGTGCAGTTGATTGCCGAGACGTGCAACGTGTCGCGAGCGGACGTACACGGAGTGTTGACCTTCTACGCCGATCTCCGGACAACCCCTCCACCGCCGGTACCTGTCCGGCTGTGTGCTGCCGAGGCGTGCCAGGCTGTCGGGGGTCGCGAACTGAAGCGCGAGTGGGAAGCGCGCTGCTCACAGTCACCGGATTTGGCGGAGGCAACGGGCGGCGATGAACCGGTCTTTTGCCTGGGTAACTGTGCGTTGGCTCCTGCTGCGACCGTCGGGGGCGCACTCATGGGTCGTGCCACGGCAGCTGCCCTGGAATCACGGGTTCGTTCGATCCTCGGGGAGACCTCATGACGGTGTGGTTCGTGCCGCGGGACTCCGCAGCGCGATCGGTGGGCGCTGACGAGGTGGCCGCCGCGCTGACCGCGCAGGGTCACTCGGTGGTTCGCACGGGTAGTCGAGGGATGCTGTGGATGGAGCCACTCGTTGAGTGCCTCGATGACGACGGTGCGCGCATCGGATGGCGCAACGTTCGGACGGCCGACGTGACAGCCGATGGAGTCAACGCATCCTTCGTCGGCGTGGTCGAAGATCTCGACTTCCTTGCTCGACAGGACCGTTGGATATTCCAGCGCGTCGGCATCACCGATCCGGTTGATCCCGAGGACTACCTCGCGCACGGAGGAATGGCCGGCCTTCGAACGGCACTGGCCATGTCCCCGGCGGAAGTAGTCGAGACGGTTGTGGAGTCCGGGCTGCGGGGACGCGGGGGTGCGGGCTTCCCGGCCGGGATCAAGTGGCGCACCGTCGCGCAAACGCCCGCGCGAGCACACACCGGAGACCCAGCCAATGCACCGGTGCACAAGTACATCTGCATCAACGCCGATGAAGGCGACAGCGGAACGTTCGCCGACCGGATGGTGATGGAAGGGGATCCCTTCGAACTCTTGGAGGGAATGGCGATCGCGGCGTACGCGGTCGGCGCTGACCGCGGCATCGTCTATCTGCGCTCGGAATACCCCGATGCCATCGCGACCCTCAACCAGGCCATCGAGGTGGCGCGCGCCAACGGATGGCTCGGGACAGCGATTCTGGGTTCAGAACTCGCATTTGACGTCGAGGTGCGAGTGGGTGCTGGTTCCTACGTCTGTGGTGAAGAAACGGCGATGCTCGAGAGCATCGAGGGACGCCGCGGGATGGTTCGGGTCAAGCCACCGTTGCCGGCGATTGAAGGTCTGTTCGGAACACCGACGGTCATTAACAACGTATTGACGATGGCGAGCGTGCCGTCGATCCTGGCACGAGGTGCTGCTGCCTACGCAGCCCTCGGCACTGAGAAGTCCCAAGGAACTCAGGTCTTCCAACTCGCAGGGAACATCGCCCAGGGCGGCATCGTGGAATGTGCTTTCGGAATCAGCGCGCGTGAACTCGTATTCGATTTTGGTGCGGGTACCCGAAGCGGCCGACCAGTGCGTGCGGTCCAGATCGGAGGACCGCTCGGTGCCTACCTACCGGCCGACAAACTCGACGTCGCGATGGGATACGAAACACTGGCCGAGGCTGGCGGGATGATCGGCCACGGGGGATTGGTGGTCTTCGACGACACCGTCGATATGGCTGCTCAGGCGCGATTCGCGATGGAATTTTGTGCCGAGGAGTCCTGCGGCAAGTGCACACCGTGTCGAATTGGTTCGGTGCGCGGGGTCGAGGTCATTGATCGCATCCGCCAAGGTGAGGATGCTGAGGCCAATGGTGAACTACTCAGGGACCTCTGTGAGGTCATGACCGATGGATCCTTATGCGCGATGGGAGGACTCACCCCGATGCCCGTGTTGAGTGCCCTTGACAATTTCCCGGAGGATTTCGCACCATCGACGGGGAGGGGATGACATGACCGTGCTGGGCGATCGCATCGACGATCAACACGATCTCGGGACACCGCCGGTCGATTCGGAATCGACCGTCACCGTGCTCATCGATGGTGTTCCCGTCGAAGTTCCCGAAGGCACCTCGGTCATGCGCGCCGCCGCACTGGCGGGAACGCAGGTACCGAAGTTGTGCGCGACGGACTCCCTTGCGGCTTTCGGTTCCTGTCGACTGTGCTTAGTGGAGATCGATGGGAAGCCCGGCACGCCCGCGTCCTGCACCACGCCCTGTGTGGACGGCCTCTCCGTCAAGACGCAGACCCCCAAGTTGGACAAGATGCGTAAGGGTGTGATGGAGCTCTACATCTCCGACCACCCGCTCGATTGCCTCACGTGCCCCGCTAACGGCGATTGCGAACTGCAGGACATGGCGGGTGTGGTGGGACTTCGGGACGTCCGTTACGGCATGGAGGGTGAGAACCATCTCGATGCGCCGAAGGATGAGTCAAACCCTTACTTCACGTTCGATGAGAGCAAGTGCATCGCATGCAGTCGGTGTGTGCGCGCGTGCTCCGAAGTGCAGGGGACCTTTGCGCTGACTATCGCTGGTCGTGGGTTCGGTTCGAAAGTCTCGGCGAGCGATGGAGTGCCGTTCCTCGAGAGCGAATGCGTGTCCTGCGGCGCATGCGTTCAAGCGTGTCCCACGGCCACACTGCAGGAAAAGACGGTCATCGATCTTGGAGTTCCGACACGCAAAGTCAAGACGACCTGCGCCTACTGCGGTGTTGGCTGCTCGTTCGTTGCCGAACTCCGGGGAGACGAACTCGTCCGAATGGTCCCCGACAAGACCGGTGGCGCCAACGCCGGGCATTCGTGCGTGAAAGGGCGCTTTGCGTGGGGATACGCCGGCCATGAAGATCGGGTCACCCAGCCGATGGTCCGTGACTCGATCGACGATGAGTGGAAGGTCGTCTCGTGGGACGAGGCCATTACTTTCGCGGCCGAGCGACTACGACGCATCCAGACCGAATACGGCATCGATGCCGTTGGCGGCATCACCTCTTCACGCTGCACCAATGAAGAGGTGTACGTCGTCCAGAAAATGGTGCGCGCTGCCTTCGGGACCAACAATGTCGATACATGTGCTCGCGTGTGTCATTCGCCCACCGGCTACGGCCTAAAGCAGACTTTCGGGACGAGTGCGGGTACGCAGGATTTCAAGTCCGTTGCTGACGCCGACGTCATCATGGTTATCGGAGCCAACCCGACCGACGCCCATCCCGTCTTCGCCTCACGGATGAAGCGACGCTTGCGCGAGGGTGCTGAATTGATCGTGGTGGACCCGCGATCGATCGACCTTGTTCGGTCCGCGCACGTCGAGGCATCACACCACCTGCAATTGCTGCCGGGCACCAACGTCGCGGTCGTGAATGCGATGGGTCACGTCGTTGCCACGGAAGGCTGGATTGATCGGGCGTTCGTGGAGGAGCGGTGCGATGCCGACTCGTTCCGAGCGTGGGAAGAGTTCATTCGGCTCCCAGAAAACAGCCCCGAGGTACTCGAGGAGGCAACCGGCGTTCCTGCGGACCAGGTGCGTGCGGCCGCTCGGGCCTACGCCACCGGCGGTAACGCCGCCATCTATTACGGCCTCGGCGTCACCGAGCATTCGCAGGGCTCCACCATGGTCATGGCGATGGCCAACCTGGCGATGGCGACGGGGAACATCGGCCGCTCAGGCGTGGGCGTCAATCCGCTGCGTGGACAGAACAATGTCCAGGGATCGTGCGATATGGGATCGTTCCCGCACGAATTCAGCGGCTATCGCCATGTCTCCGACGACACCGTTCGCGAGCAATTCACAGCACTGTGGGGCACCGAACTTCGCGGCGAGCCCGGCATGCGCATTCCCAACATGCTCGACGCGGCGACGGTCGGTGATTTCAAGGGCATCTACATCCAGGGTGAAGACATCGCCCAGTCTGATCCGAACACCGCTCACGTCACCGCTGCGCTTCGATCGATGGAGTGCGTGATCGTCCAGGATCTATTCATCAATGAGACGGCCAAGTTCGCACACGTCTTCCTCCCGGGAACCTCGTTCCTAGAAAAGGACGGAACGTTCACCAACGCCGAGCGCCGGATCAATCGGGTCCGCCCCGTCATGCAATCGCGCACCGGTATGTCTGAGTGGGAAGTCACCTGCGCGCTTGCGTCGGCCATGGGTTACGAGATGCATTACGACGATGCCGCCCAAATCATGGATGAAATCGCCCAGATGACACCCACGTTTGCCGGAGTCTCCTTCGATCTCCTGGACAAGGTCGGCAGCGTGCAGTGGCCGTGCAACGAGAAAGCCCCGCTGGGAACTCCCGTGATGCATGTGGATCGATTCGTCAGGGGTGAAGGTCAATTCATCACCACGCCGTATGTGCCGACGGATGAACGATCCACTCGCAAGTTCCCGCTGCTTTTGACCACCGGCCGGATCCTGAGCCAGTACAACGTCGGTGCCCAGACGCGGCGAACCAACAACGTTGTATGGCACGCCGAGGATGTCCTGGATATGCATGAATCCGATGCGGAAACGCGTGGTGTCGCGGACGGTGACTGGGTTGAGGTCTCGAGCCGAGCTGGCACGACTCGGCTTCGAGTTCGAATCACCGATGACATACCGGCGGGAGTCGTGTACACGACGTTCCATCACCCGGTGAGCGGTACCAACGTGATCACCACGGACAACTCCGATTGGGCCACCAACTGTCCCGAGTACAAGGTGACCGCGGTGGAAGTTCGTCCGTCGTCCAAGGTAATGGCGTGAGCGCCGAAGATTCGTCGTCGTTCGAGGGATTGACCTACGAACAAGCTCATCTGGTGAAGATGGCGAACCAAATCGCAGCCAACATTCCCGGACGCGACGACATCCCGGCACGGCTTGCCGCTCACGTCCGAAGTTTCTGGACGCCGGCCATGCTGGCGGATCTGGAATTCCTCACCCGCGAGCAACCCGACATATTCGATGCCGACGTGAAAGTCGCCGCCGAGTTACTGCGAGAAGGAGCATCTGCATGAGTGAGTTCCAGGTGACGTCATGGCGGGACATCCCATCGATGGTGGCGGCACGTGAGGGCGAGGAGACCGTCAAGGTCCCCCTCGCGCAGCGGTTCCAGGAAGCGATCGACGAGGCGGCGATGCGCCTTGGTGAGGTGGATGCCGATGCCTACCTCGCCGGCTGGGTGCGCAGCGACTGGACCGAGCGTGACGGCAGTGCCGCGGATGTGGCGGCGGATGTGTCCCGCGAACTCGAGGAGTCGTGGGACGAGGGCCGCTTGACGGCTTACCTCGACGGCTTGAATTCCTGAGTCAACTGTTCAAGGACAGATAGCCCCACGACAACGATGCTGCCAGCATCACCCAGATCTGGTAGGGCATGAGCAGGGCGCCGAAGAGCCACGATGTCTGAAAGCCAACAACAACAATTGGCACGGTAGTGAGTGCCGCAGCCGACAATGCGATCGCCGCTCCAGTGAGCGAGTGTGGCACGTAGAACAGATAGGCCCACGCGAGCGCGCACACGATGCTCACGGCTAGAAACACCAGAAGTACGACGACACTCGCACGCGGTGCCCGCCACGCGATAAGGCTGCCCACCGCGGCGAGAGCGACGAAGTTGTAGGGCCAGATGAAACCGAATACCCACGGTGGTGGCTGCCAGGCGGGTTTGGTGAGCGACTGATACCAGCCGGCCTCGGTGCTGACCCAGACTCCGGACAGAACCGCGTAGGCGATGACGCCAGCGACGACGGCGATTACCGACACCAATCGCCACGTCTCAATGCCGCTCATGCCTCACCCTTCATTGGGTCTTCAGGACTGGCTCCGACGTTTGGGAGAATGCTTGCGGTAGAGCATTCCTTCCCGCTCAGTATTCATCCTGTCCGTCCGAGTCAAGACGCCGCCACCCGGAGACGATGGCGTCGCAAGATAGACGGTCAATAGGGTTGGGCCATGGCAGAAATCGAAGCGCTTATCGCCCGCGAAATCCTCGATTCCCGTGGCAACCCCACGGTGGAAGTCGAGGTCCTGTTGGACGACGACACCGTCGCCCGCGCCGCCGTGCCGTCGGGTGCGTCGACGGGAGCATTTGAGGCGGTGGAGCGCCGAGACGGTGGTGACCGCTACCTCGGCAAGGGTGTCCAGCAAGCGGTGGCGGCTGTTGAAGAAGAGATCGCCCCGGAGATCGTGGGGCTGGAGGCTTCCGATCAGCGGGCGGTGGATTCGGCGATGCTCGATCTGGATGCAACTCCCAATAAGTCGCGCATCGGAGCGAATGCGATTTTGGGTGTTTCGCTCGCGGTGGCGCGTGCGGCCGCACTATCCGCGGATCTGCCGTTGTTCCGTTACGTCGGAGGTCCGAACGCGCACGTGCTTCCGGTGCCGATGATGAACATCTTGAACGGTGGTGCGCACGCGGACACCGGTGT
>CAZVWA010000066.1:3020-7491 GCA_964631085.1 uncultured Rubrivirga sp. | reverse complement strand
CAGGGCTTGGACTTCTTCTTCCGCAAGATGGTCCGCGATCAGTTCAAGTCGATCTTCTACCTTGCCGCCCAGATCACCGAAACGGTCAAGGGCGACGAAGGCAAGGGCGCACTTGCCAAGGAGCGCGAGCTTCTCGGTGTTGCACTCGAGGACGTGCAGGCGATCGTCGGCCGGCTCGGCGAGTGGGCGATGGCTTCGCAGCAGAATCCCGAGGAGATCTACAAGGTCGGTCTCAACACCACGCGCCTGCTCATGATGAGTGGCGATCTACTCATCGGTTGGCTCCTGCTGCGTCAGGCCGAGGTCGCAATGGCTGCGCTCGATGCGGGTGCGAGCGATCGCGACAAGGCCTTCTACGAAGGCAAGGTCGAGACCGCCAAGTGGTTTGCGCGCAACCGGCTCCCGCTCCTCACTGCAGAGCGGGCCGTTGCCGAAGCCACCGACGACGACATCATGCGACTGCCGGAAGAAGCCTTCTAGTCACTGAGCTCGTGAGGTCGAACGGCCATTAACGAGCATCCCGAAACATTCACCTGAGAAGATCAGTAGGTGATTTTGGGGGCGGTACACGTAGCCACGGGCATCGACGTGCCCGCGTTGGTCGTGCCCGCCGCGTCGTCGAGCAGCGAACTGAGCACTCTCTTCCTGGAATTCGGGCTGCTCATCCTCGGCCTCGGCATCATCGCTCGCCTCGCGCGGCGCTGGGAGATGTCCGCCGTTCCGTTCTATTTGATCGCTGGTCTTCTTGTTGGCGAAGGTGGCTTCGGTGCTGTCGACGCCAGCGACACCCTCGTTCCGACTCTCGCCGAGCTCGGCGTCATTTTGCTGCTGCTGCTGCTCGGCTTGGAGTACTCCGGTGACGAACTCGTGCAGACTGCACAACGCCAGTCGCGTTCGGGACTCATCGATCTGGTCGCGAACTCGATTCCCGGAGCACTCGTGGGCTTCGCGTTCGGCTGGGGAGTCCCCGGTGCTCTCGCACTTGCTGGCGTCACCTACATCTCATCCTCCGGCATCGTGGCTCAAGTGGTCCGCGACCTTCGCTGGCGCCGAAACCCCGAAACCAAACCCGTGGTGTCCGTGCTCGTCCTCGAGGACTTGGTCATGGCTCCGTACCTTCCGATCCTCACCGTTGTTCTCACCGGAACAGGACTCGTCACCGGTTTGATCAGCGTGAGCGTCGCTCTCGTCGTCGTTGCCGTCGTCATCGTCATCACACTCAAAGGCGACACGAGCTTCAAGCGATTCTTCGATGCGAGCGAGCCGGTGGGGCTACTGCTGGTTGTCTTCGGCGCTGCCGTGGCCGCCGCAGGCCTTGCGGGCTTGGTCCAGTTCTCCCCCGCGGTCGCCGCCTTCCTTGTCGGCCTGTTGCTCACCGGTGAGCTCGCTGAAGTCGCACGCCGTCGCCTCGACCCCTTGCGTGAACTTCTCGCCGCCGTCTTCTTCGTCTACTTCGGACTGTCCACCAACGCGGCTGATCTGCCCGCAGTCCTTCTCCCCGCCGCCGGTCTGGCGCTCGTCACCATCGGAACGAAGTTCGTCACCGGCTGGTTCGCTGCCGGGACCGTGGAAGGCGGGACGATCTCGAAACTGCGCGCCGGCGCTCTCCTGAGCGCCCGCGGTGAGTTCAGCGTCATCATCGCCGGGCTGGTTGCCGTGAGCGGTGTCCTGCCGCCGACTTTCCAGGCATTCGTCGCCGCCTACGTCCTCATCACCGCCACCGCCGCACCCTTCCTTGCCAGGTGGGCCGAGCCCCTCGGTTGGTGGTGGGAGCAAAGACCCGGACGCGTACGCTCATAACCGTGACAAACCTCCTACGGCTTCTCGCTGCCGCATGTCTGGTTCTAGTAAGCCCACTGGCATTCGCAACCGGCGCAAGTGCGCACGCAAACTTGGTCTACAGCACCCCCGAGGACGGCGCTGTCTTGGAGATGGCGCCCGAGGATGTGCGCTTCACCTTCAGCGAGGAGTTGTTCGCCGAGTTGATCGAAGTGTCGGTTCTCGACGCTGAGGGTGAACTCGTGCTGGCGACCGAAGCCGAGCAGACTCCACCGCCCGGCACCGATGTGATCGTGCCGTGGCCGAGCGATCTGCCCCCCGGTGAATACTCCGTTGCTTTCCGAGTCGTCTCCGCCGATGGTCACCCCGTCACCGGACAGATCACGTTCTCCTATGACGCTGTCGCCGACACCGTGGATGAGACGCCAGCGGAGCCCACCGCCGAGCCGACGCCGGAACTCTTCGAGGAGACCGTCGAGCCGAGTCCCGAGGCGGCAACGTCCGCCGACGACGCTCCTTCTTCGATCGAGACCGAGGTAGTCATCGGAGAGGACCCGACCACGCGTGGTGAACCGAACTCCTCGCTCATCGGACCCCTACTGATCGCCGCGGCCGTAATCGTCGGTATCGGCGTGGTCTTCTCGATCATCATGTTGGCCCGGCAACGGAACTGACGTTCCATGAAGCCGACTGTCCAGGAAGCCCCGACCGGGTCGACTAGATCACTACCGCTCGCCTCGATCTCGCTTGGGCTTATTGCCGTAGCGATCTCGGCGGCCGCATTCGGCCTGGTGCTAGCCGGTGGCACCTACGAGGCGTTGCCGGGCATCGCCGATCCAGGGCCGCTGGTCACCTGGGGCGCTCCCATCATGCGGGTACTCACCGATATCGCGGCCATAACCACCGTCGGACTACTGCTGTCTGCCACCGCGCTTGCACCATCGGGTAAGGACGGTGTTCTTTCTCGAACCGGACGTCGAGATTCGTTGCGTGCATCCTGGGCAGCAGGGGTTTGGGCTGTTCTGGCCGCCACCCAATTGTTCTTCCTGCTTGCCCTGGTGCTCGGTGTGCCACTTTCCGACGCCGTCAGCCCTGAAGTCGTCTCGACCTACGCAAACGAACTCGACACCACGCGCGCTCTGCTGACCATGTCGATACTCGCCATCGTCGTCGCCATCGGCGCAATCACGTCTGCCACCACGGGAGCGACTGGCGCATGGCTGGTGGTCGCGATCGTCGCCGCAGCACTCCCCGGTCTGGCGGGACACAGTTCTTCCCTCGGAGACCACGAGCTCGCCACGACCGCCGGCGTCACCCACATGGTGTCTGCGGTGTTGTGGATCGGCGGGCTTCTCGCTTTGACTCTGCACGCCCTTCGACGTGATGTTCCGCTCAAGCGGGCAGTTCAACGCTTCTCCGTGATCGCGCTGACCGCAATCATCCTGCTGGCAGCAAGCGGTCTAGCCAACGCCTACACCCGCGTGGATGGCCTCGAACAGTTACTGACGACCGGCTACGGCCAGGTCACACTGATGAAAGTCGGACTCATCGTCGGCCTCGCGGTGATCGGCTACCTGATGCGCCGCCGGATCCTGCCGTCGCTGGATGCCGCTTCTCGAGTTCGCTCCTTCGCACGAGTGGCCGCCATCGAATTGACCATCATGGCCATCGCGATCGGCCTGGGAGTCTCGCTCGCTTCGAGCCCATACCCGCGCGAGGAGCAACTGCTGCCAACGTACGGGGAATCGCTTCTCGGATTCACCTATCCTCCACCGCCCACTTTCGAATCAGTGATCTTCGGTTTCCGAGTCGACCCGTTGTTCTTCACTGCGAGCCTGATCGCCGCCGCGCTCTACATCGCTGGGTACATCCGGATTCGCCGAGCAGGAATCGTCTGGCCGGTAATGCGGCTGGTGTCGTGGCTCGGTGGCATCTCGATCGTGATCTGGTCCACGAGCGCGGGTATCGCGACATACGCTCAGGTCTCCGTGGGCCTGCATATGACCCAACACATGATCCTGACGATGCTCGGACCGATCTTGCTCGTCATGGGCGCTCCCGCCACGCTTGCGCTGCGAGCGTTGAAGCCCGCGACTGGCAACGAACGGGGTCCCCGCGAATGGCTCGTGTGGTTCCTGCACAGCCCCATCACACGAGTCCTCACCAATCCCTTCTACGTTTTTGTCGTCTACGTCCTCGGGCTGTACGGCCTCTACATGACACCGCTCTTCGGCTGGCTCATGGGCTCGCACGTCGGACACGTAGTCATGCAAACCCACTTCATCGTTTCGGGTTACCTCTTCTACTGGGTGCTCATTGGCATCGATCCCAGACCTCGGCCCCTTCCCTACTGGGGACGACTCCTCTTGCTGCTCTTGGCTCTGGCTGTGCACGGTTTCTTTGCGGTCGCGCTGATGATGGGCACCACCCCGATGGCGGTCGAGTGGTACGGAATCGTCAGGCCAGAGTGGGTCACCGATCCCCTCCGCGACACGTTGCTCGGTGGCCAAGTTACGTGGGGGTTGTCAGAGATTCCCAGCCTGATCGTTCTCATCGCGATCGCCGTCCAGTGGTCACGCAGTGACGAACGCGAAGCCAAGCGCAAGGATCGTCAAGCCGAACGGGACGGCGACGCCGAGCTAGACGCCTACAACGCCTATCTCGAGTCATTGAACTCACGCTCGCGATAGTT
>CAZVWA010000066.1:0-2920 GCA_964631085.1 uncultured Rubrivirga sp. | reverse complement strand
GGTCTGACACTTATGGCGATTGTGGCCATCTGGACGTAAAGGGGCCGACTTCATCTAGGTCGTAGCCCGCGTGCAGACGCACCCACGGGTAGGCCTTGCTATCCACCTGCATGCTGCGGCCGTTCACTTTCCACGCACCAGCCCACCAGGCCAGGGACAACTGCTGCAGCGCGTACTCCTCTTTCCCGAGTCGGTAGGACTCCTCTTCTCGCCCGGGTGCGTATATCTGTCCGGTTCGATACCGAAGTTGCAGCGCGCGAGTGTCGTATGCGTGTGCAGCGAGGAAGGCCCCCGCATTGGTATCGGGTGCGGCGTACACATTTGCAAACGCGTCGACCCCGACGAATGTCGCCGGACGACGAATTCCCCAACTCACGCCCATGGGGTAGTAGATCTGACCACCCGGTGCGTAGACGGTGCCGCCGGGGGCGGCATACGGAGGACTGGGGAAATCGACGACGGCCAACGCGCGGTAGACGATGTCCGCGTTGAGGAACAGCGCCTCGGGAACGGCTTGGCGGCCTGCCCGCAAGAGCGTCGCCGCCCACCACAGGTGCTGGACGTTCTGGGTGTAGTCGGGGTTGACGATGCCGTGATTAGTGACCGTGCCGTCTTCGTTCGCATTGGTTCCGGGCAAGCGGACGCTCACACTGATTCCGTTCACGAACGTGTTGTTGCGCAAGTTGCTCGGTCGGGCGAACGATGCAATGGCCATTGCAATCATGGAACTGCGCCACTTATCCGACTTCTCGTGGTCCGGAAACATGGCGAATGCGAGCGCCGGGGCTAAGAGGTCCCACGAAACCTCGTCGGACATCGAATTTCCCGGGGTGAGTTCAAGGCCAATCCGATCCCGGAAGTAGCGCGGTCCGCGCAAGGCCGCGTACTCGGCTTCACTGATGACCATGGCGGCGACATACGCGCGCTCCTGCACTGTGAGCTCATCCCAGAGCATCCAGCCGGCTTGACCCGCAACGACCGCCCACAGTGAACTTTGCCAACCGTTACCCCAGCCCCCGGGGGAGATAGCACCGTGGGCGCACGCAATCGACCGGATGTGCCATCGCGCGTAATCGAGCAACATCGTGCGGGTAATCCGGTTGTCCTTGATGTAGCCGCTTGTGCTGTACAAGATCGCTGCACTCAGTGCGGCATTGGCCGAACGACGAATGGATTCCTCGGTCGAGGGCTCACTGCTGAGTGGGTCGTAGTACGGCATCATCGAACGCGAACGCAATCGGCTGGTGAGGTCCGTGACCATCACTCCACGCATTCCGTCGCGCATCGTCGCGTTGATTTCCTGATAGCCGGGGATCAGCCTCGTTCCCTGGGGCAGCAAGGGTGCTCGCACTTTGCGCTGCTCGACTTTGCCAAAACGTTCGGCTTCAGCGGTAGCCGTCGGGCAGGCGCCCGGTGCACTCGACTGCAATCCGACCAGCGCCGCCTCGCCTTCGGAGATCCGAAAGACGACTTCGCTGACGTCGTCTAGCCGCGTGACACTCCTGGCCATGAACCAACGTTGATTGCCGCGCACCACCCCGGGGCCGTCCTTGCCGTCGCCATCCCAGTCCCCGGCAATCGGGGTGTCTCCCGGCTGACCAAAAGTGAATGACCTTGTTCCCTCACCACTCGGCTTAGGGACGATCCAGGTCGACCCGCGGACCACGCCGGGTTCATCGATGCCGTCGCCATTCCAGTCCCCCACGACCGGAAGATCACCCGGATCCCCGAAGACGAACGTCTCCTGACGTCCGGTGGAGTCACGCCAATTCCAAATGCCATCGCGGAACGTCGCGATGTCGGCCGTGCCGTCGCCGTCGCGGTTTCCCGTCAACGGAATATCACCTGCCGAGCCCAACGAAGCGAACCCTTCCCACGACGCCGAATCGACTGCGGCATTGGTGACCAGCCACTGCCCATCACTGAAGACGCCCGGCGTCGCTACTCCGTCGCCGTTCCAGTCCGCGAGCAGTGGCGTGCCCTGGGCGGGAGGCATCTTGACCCGGGTGCGCGAGTTGCCGGTCCGGCTCCGACTCAGCGTGATCCACAGCCCCGATGCTGCGCTGCCGAGCCCTGGAATCGAGCGAGATTGATCCACGCCAAGATCCGCCCGGCCCGGGGTGGGAAGGTCCGGAAGGTTGGGGGCCTTATTGATCCTGTCCGGCGCTGCGGCAACAGGGGTAATGAGACCGGCGGTCAGGGCCACCACCGACCCCACGGCCACGCACGCGACCAAAGGCCCTCGGGGAACCCGGGCTGGAATCACGTGAGAACTCGCTGACACTCGACTACGGGAAGACTTGGACTGTGGCCCCCATGGTAAGTCGACAGTTGCCCGGTCCTGGCCGGACAACACCGCAGGCCCCCCTCGCGCTCGACACAACTCCAACGACGTATACCCTAGGGGGTATGAATTCGCATCGTCGCCGTTCCCTCGTTGCCCTCGCCGGCGCAGCCGGTCTTGCACTCTCCATCGGCCTGTCGGGCTGCTCGTCGGATTCCGGAGCCGAGCCAGCGGCGGCTGCCGAGCAAGGCCAGGTGCAGGGCCCGGGTGCCGACGTTCAAGCTCCCGAGTCCCCGGTTCGAGTCGGCGTTCAGGAATTCGCCGACGTTATTGCGTCCCCGGGTGTCACGATCGTCGATGTCCGCACTGCGGAGGAATACGCCCAGGGCCACATTGAGGGCGCGGTCAATATCCCGGTCGAGAATTCCGACTTCATCGATCAGGTAAGCCAGCTCGACCCGAACGGCACCTACGCGGTTTATTGCCGAAGCGGAAATCGATCTCAAGCCGCCGTCGCAGGCATGTCCGACGTTGGCATCAACGGGATCTTCGAGCTCGAGAGCGGTACCAACGGCTGGAGCGGTGAAGGACAACCGCTCGTCCAGTAGTTAACCTGCTGATGTGCGCATCGCAGTA
>CAZVWA010000065.1:0-7574 GCA_964631085.1 uncultured Rubrivirga sp. | reverse complement strand
ACTGGCTCCACGGGTAGTGGGTCAATCAGCGTTGCGGTCAACGACCCCGAAACATTTGCCGTTCGCGTTCGATCACCCGGAGCAGGCTTGGCCTTTCCACGGACCTTGCCGCTCGGCACCGTCAAGAACACCGGCCGGGTCGTCGGCACCATGCCCAACGCACGAGCCTTGGATTCCAAAACCGGGGGTGCTGCCGCAGTCGCGATGACTTCGGTCAACGAGGCCTCTTGACGGGCCAGTTCTCGCTGTTGCGACTGCAACTCGCTGACCACGAAGGCCGTTTGAGCCACCGACGTGTTCAACAGCAACATCACGATCAGCCCAAGCGCCAGGATCAAGGTCACCACCACAGCAAAAAGTCCACGGCTCGCTCGCTCTGGTCGCAATGGAGCAACCAACCGGAGGTGCGGGAGTTCATCTTTGAACTTACGGCCCGCGGCTTGAGTGGCGTACTCCGTGCTGGCAGATGGCAGCTCGAGTTCGGCTGGGATGGCACTCATGCGGCGATCCGCTCGATTGCGCGCAACCGCACCGATGCTGCGCGTGGGTTGACGTCGATCTCGTTGTCCGAGGCCATCTCCGCACCGCGTGTCAACAGCCGGAACGAGGCCTTCTTGTCCTCAGGGACAATGGGAAGGTCGATAGGAACGTCGACCGAGCAACGCGCAGCGAATTCCGTTTTGACGATGCGATCTTCAAGCGACTGGTACGAAAGAACCACCACTCGACCACCGACGGCAAGAACGTCAAGCGCGCCCGGCAATGCACGGCGCAGGACGGTCAATTCACCGTTGACCTCGATGCGCAGAGCCTGGAAGGTCCTCTTGGCAGGATTGCCTCCCTTTCGGCGCGCGGCAGCTGGGACGGCTTCCTTGACGATGGACACCAACTCGGTCGAACTGACGAGCCGATGGTCGCCTCGAGCACGCACGATTCCCCGAGCAATCCGTGGAGCAAATTTCTCCTCGCCGAACCGTCGCAGGATGCGTACGAGGTCTGCCTCGTCGTAGTCATTGACTACATCCGCGGCAGTGAGCGGATCGTTCGCGTTCATCCGCATGTCGAGAGGGGCTTCGTGGGCGTAGGAGAACCCGCGCGACGGATCGTCCAGTTGCATCGAGGACACACCAAGGTCGAAGAGGATTCCGTCGGCGCGCTCGATTCCTAGATCGGTCAACACCTCGGGGATCTCGTCGTACACGGCGTGGACAAGCTGAACGCGCTCCTGCCAAGGCGCCAGGCGCGTGTGCGCGATGTCGAGTGCTGACGTGTCACGATCGATGCCGATCAGTCGGACAGTCGGGAATCGCTCCAGCGCCATGGACGAGTGCCCACCCAGACCCTCGGTCGCGTCCACGAGGACGGCACCGGGCGCAGTAAGGGCCGGTGCAAGCAAGGCGAGGACGCGCTCGCTGAAGACGGGCGTGTGCTGAGCGAAGGTTGATGTCACGAGTCGACTTCCCCATCGACCGGGACGTGAAAAGTCCCGAACGTGGTTCTAGGCCCAGCCGGCCACGATCACGGACAGGACGTACAGAACGGTTCCGGTGGCAACTCCGGCGACCATGACGGTCACGCCGGTGCGCATCGGGCTAAAGACCGAGGTCGCTTCCGGTGCCTCGTTGATAACTGCCATGTTCTTCTCCTTGTTCGCGGTTGAGATGAACGCCTTTGGTTGTGAGTTGTTGTCGGGACTGGTTATTCGGACTAGGTGATTGGGAGCTGCGCCTTGTCAGGTCGGTCAGGTCCCCGCCCGCTTTGCGCGTCCTGGCACCGGGGAAGGGGTGCCAGGGGGCGCCCAGCGGGAGGAGGCCTCACCGCCTGAGTCACATCACTCCAGGAACTACCTCCTCGTCGATCCCTGAGAAGTCGTCTTCTTGATTGCCCAGGTAGGTCTCCCAGGTGGAGGAGTCCCAGATCTCGGCCGTGGTTCCGTTGCCGACGACGATCACGTCGCGGTCGAGACCGGCGTATTCACGCAGCGCAGTCGGCACCGTGATGCGGCCCTGCCGGTCGGGGATCTCGTCCGATGCGCCGGAGAACAACACCCGTAGATAGGCCCGAACTCGTGCGTCGGACCGTGAGGCCTCGTTCAATCGCTGCGAATAGGCCGTGAATTCCGCTGTGGGCCACACCACGATGGATCGGTCCTGGCCCTTGGTCAACACCAACCCTGCGGCTAGTTGCTCGCGGAACTTCGCCGGCAGCACGAGCCGGCCTTTGTCGTCCAATCGGGGTGCGTGGGTGCCCAAGAACATCGGCGACCCCTTCCCCACTTATGCCACTTCCGCCCCTTTGGCCTCAGTGGTTATCCCAAGTAGCGCCACTGTACTCCATTTCCCTCCACCGTCAACCCTTTATCTCCAAAAATGCCCCTCCTGAATCCACATGAATCCACCCGAATCCACACGGCTCCCCGCCCCACCTCGGAGGGTGAAGGCGGATGGGCCGGGTGTGGGGGCAGGTGGCTCGACGCCCGCCCGGCGCGCTGCCGGGAACCGGTGAGCGCAGATGCCTACAGTTCCCCTCGTGTGGAAAGCCCGCCTAGGCATCGCCTTGGTTACCGGATCGTTGGCCCTGAGCGCCTGCTCGACGAGCGAGCCCAGTTCAACTCCCACCTCTACGCCAGATCGCGCGACCCAATCCCCCACCCCGAGTCCGACGCAATCGCCGACGCCGACACCCACCCCAACACCTACGCCGACGCCGACACCCACCCCGACGCCGACACCCACATCCCCGCTGAACGGGCTGCCGCAACTCGAGACGTCGCCGGTTCTGGTCGTCAAGTTGGACAACACCAGGAACGCCCAACCGCACGCAGGGCTGGATCGAGCCGACATCGTCTACATCGAGGAAGTCGAGTACGGCATCACGCGCCTGGCCGCGGTGTTCTCATCCAACGTTCCCAAGCGGATCGGGCCAGTGCGCTCTGCTCGGATCACCGACATCGATCTGCTAGCCCAATACGGCTCCCCCGCCCTCAGCTTCTCGGGCGTCCAACGCAAGATGTGGCCCGTCATCGACAAGTCGAGCCTCATCGACATCTCGCCCAACAAGGCCGCGTTCGCCTACCAGCGTGACTTCAGTCGTCGAGCCCCTTACAACTACTTCCTCAACGGCCGCGAAGGACTATCGGCGGCACCCGAGGCCTCGCTGGATCGCAATATCGGCCTGCAGTTCGATGCGAGCCCACCTCCCGGTGGCCTCGTAGGGCTGTCAGCCCGCGTCGAGTGGCCGGCATCATCCGCGGAATTCCGCTACGACCAAGCCTCCCGGCTGTACGAAGTTTCGATGAACGGCCAACGGGCGCTGGCGGAAGAAAGCGAAGACGGTCAGCGCGCCGCGACCGTCGTCATCCAATACGTAGAACAAAACCCGTCTCGATTTTTCGACAAAGGCGGCGGCAATACCCCGCATGCTGAGACGATCGGCGAGGGTGAAGCGGTCATCCTGCGGGACGGACTCATGTACCTAGCTCGGTGGTCACGCCCGGACGCAGAATCCGGCACCGTGTTCACCGATCAATCAGGGAACATTGTGACGTTCAAACCTGGTCAACAGTGGATCGTGCTCGCCGACCAAAAGCGTCCGGCAGAACTCTTCCCGAAACCCCCGAAGCAAACGAAGCAAACGAAGCAGGGCGAGTCTGACGAGCAGGCAGAGAGTTAACGCTCCAACCCCGAAGGGCCCTCGCAGGAGACAACCGTCCGCTGACCTGCTTCGTCGTAGTGATAGACGGCGAACTGCCCGAAGTCAGAAGCGATCGCACAACCAAGCTCTATAGGCATCTGCCACACCAGCCACCCAGGCTCGCGCCACGTGCCATCGGCCGAGAAACCATCCGCTCTCCAGATTTCGAGACCGGTGCCACGCAGCACCTCGAACATCCGCTCGTTGGCCGCCTCGTTCTCTGCCCACGAGGGTCTATGGGTTCCTGGGTTATACGCAGTCATCACCACCGCATCGTGTCCACGCGTGAGGCACTCGAATGACGGATCAACCCATTCCTCATTCGTTGGATCTTGGGCGGTAACCAAAGCCTGCTCGTAGATCGCGAAGAGAGCTTGTCTTTCTCCCACGATCACATGATGCCAAAAGTCGCGCGATCAGGGATGTGTGAACTCATGCGCTCGGTAAACAAGCGACTCCCGTGACAAAGCCAGAGTGCTCCCACACTCGGACATCAATCACGCCCGGAGACGCAATCGCGACCCCGACCCGCGGAGCAGGACCCGATAGTTCGACGTCAACCACTGGCCAGCGAGCGAGTGAACCGCCCAAACCCTGGCCGGTGGCCTTCGCCGCAGCTTCCTTGGCAACGAAAATAGAGACAGCGCTGAGTGACACGGTGAGCTCTTCCTCGCCCGGTAACAACGCTCTGCGGAGCCGAGATACATCGCGGTCGGCACGCTCGACATCAATCCCAATGCGACCGGGGCCGATAGCACCGAGAACCACTCCCCTGGTGTGGGCGATCGAAATACCCCAAGGAGATCCAGGGAGAACCGGAGCCCCCTCGGGTGATGTCTCCACCTGGTCGATGTGAAGACCAACTGAATCGGCTGCATCTCGAACGGCCGCCCGGCCGAGCACCCACTCGGCCCACCGACGGGTCCCCGCCTCGGGTGCACCAGGGTCACCGTAGGTTTTCGCCTCCTCGACGACTGTTTCTCGGGCGCCATCGTCGAAGTTGTATGAGGCGATGACCACACCTTCGACTGGACAGGGCCAACGAGAGCTCGCCATCACTTGGGCAGTATGTCTCCTCCTGCTGATGCAGGGAAGCATCTTGCGTGAAAGACTCTCCTACTCCCGTTTTCGGGAAGACAGGAGGGCGATCAGTGCCCGGCAGCGTGAAGGACGAACAAATCTTTGTCGATTCCACCCAGCAATTGCTGGACGATCAGATCGCGCATCTTCAGTCACGCATCGCCTCCACAACCAAAGCGCCCGGGACCGGGACTGGCCAGGACGAACTTGAACGCGAAGCGCTGTTGGACAACCTGAATCAACAGTTACACGCCGCTCAGGCCGCCAGGAAGCGGGTGTGCTTTGGAAGACTTCGCTTCACGAACGGTGACGATCACCACGTTGGCCGCATCGGAATGCGTGATTCGAACGGCGAGATCGTTCTGCTGGACTGGCGGGCACCTCAGGCCGCGCCCTTCTATCAGGCAACGATCAAGGAACCGATGGGACTGAAGCAGCGGCGGCGCATAGCGATCAAGTCCAGCGAGCAAGGGCCCGTCGTTACCCATGTTGACGATGAAAATTTCGAGGGCACCGACCCGGTGAGCAACGCCGGCGCAGCGTCAATGGAATCTCCCCGGTCCGGTCGGATGGCCGACATCCTTGCGACCATTGCGACCGATCAGGACGCGATCATTCGAAGCCCCCTTGATCAGGTCACAGTGGTCCAGGGCGGGCCGGGTACCGGCAAAACCGTCGTCGCTCTCCACCGAGCCGCCTGGTTGCTCTACACCCATCGCGAGCGGCTCGCGCGAGATGGTGTTCTCATCGTCGGACCCAGCAATGTCTTCCTGCACTACATCGATCAGGTACTCCCCAGCCTCGGGGAGACAGACGTAGTGCTTCTCACTCCCGGACAGCTGTATCCAGGGGTTCGCACCACCGTCCAGGACAACCAGGACGTCGCTCGGATAAAGGGCGACGAGCGCATGTCCCGCATCATCTCCGCAGCGATAGCCGCTCGCGTTCGCATTCCGCACGAGGGACTTACCGTCACCACAACCACCGGGATGCGCATCAATCTGAGCAACCACGACATCGAGCAGTGCGCGAAGGGAATCTCCCGCAGCCGACGCTTCCACGACGGCCGCGAGCCCTTCCTTCGCCGTGTCCTCCAACAGGCCGCCCGCAACGTGGCGCTCGAAACCGGCCACGATCCCGACGATGATGACTACTGCCAAGACCTGATCGCCTCGATCGTGGAGGACCCAGCGGTTCGGCGCGAGTTCAACCTCATGTGGCTACCCACGACGCCTGAGAAAGTCGTGCATCAGCTGTTGACCGATGAACTCACGCTCGCCCAGGCGGCCCAAGGAATATTGAGCAGCCACGATCAGCGGCTGCTGCTGCGTGAACCCTCGGATCCATGGACTACCGACGATCTCCCCTTACTCGACGAAGCAGCCGATGCGCTCGGAACATGGATACCACCGGAACATCGAGCCGAGGAAGCCGCCGACTATCGGGAACTGCAGGCTTCCGACGCCTACCAGATCAAACCCCAACGGTCCATGGATCGCTCCACTTCACTGGCAGAGCGGGCCATCGACGATCGCGAGTGGGTTTACGGACACGTGATCGTCGATGAGGCCCAAGAATTGAGTGCCATGGCCTGGCGCGCCATCCGTCGTCGGGCTAGCCGCAAGTCCATGACAGTCGTCGGCGATCTTCAACAGTCTTCACACCCGGCCGGGCCACGGTCATGGGAGCAAGCGCTGTCGTGGGCGAGCACCCGAATGCACCTGCACACCTTGACGGTCACGTACCGGATCACCCGTCAGATCGCAGCAGCAGCCACTCGTCTGCTCCTCGACGCTGGTGGCGACCCACCCGTCCTAACCCCCATTCGAGACGGAGCCGATGTTGTTGAACGATCCCTGCCTTTAACGGGACTCGCCGACTACGCGCTGTCCGTCGGACCGGCAGACGGTCGAAGCGCGGTCATCGCACCCGACTCACGTGTCGATCAACTGCGCTCGCTGCTTACGCAACCGAACTTCGGATTCGATGACGACGCACTCGACGCCTCCGTATCCGTACTGACCGCGCAGCAATCCAAGGGGTTGGAGTTCGACTCAGTGTTGGTACTCGATCCTGTCGGACTGAGCCTCCAGCATGAGCGCGGAGCGGATGTTTATGTTGCCGCGACACGAGCAACCAAGGAACTGCAGCTCATCATCCCTGAGTGAAAGAGCGCAGTGTCGCCCCTGTCCGGCCGTGCGGCTGAACCAACGGTCACTCGATGCTGCGTGATTCACGCAACGACTCGGTAACGTCGGCGGGCAGTTCGAGATCGGTCGCAGACGCGACACCGAGCTCCTTCATCCGCCGCGCCTGGACCATCACCCTGGTATCCATGGAGCCGATGAAGTCGTTGTATCCCTTCACCGCACTCATCAGCCCCTTTCGCAGCGTGCCAAGGTGATCGACCGCGGTCTCCAGCCTGTTGAGCATCTCTGCACCTGCCGCTCGGATGTCCTCGGCGTTGTCGGCCATCAATTTGCGCTGATAGCCGAATTGGATGGTTCGCAGCATCCCCAGGATCGTGGTCGGCGTTGCGAGCACGACGTTTCGAGCGAACACCTCCTCGAGGAGTAGACCATTGCACTCAAGTGCAGAGGACAGTAGGGACTCCAGCGGCAGGAACATCACCACGAAGTCCGGACTCGTGCTCGATTCCCAATACCTCTTCGATGACAGCTCCTTGGCCCTTGCGAGGACGTCGTCGGCGTGCTTTCGCAAGTGGGCTTGGATCTGCTCGTCGTCATCGGCCTTTATTGCTTTCCAGTAGGCATCGAAGGGGAACTTGGCGTCGATGAGAA
>CAZVWA010000064.1:0-7729 GCA_964631085.1 uncultured Rubrivirga sp. | reverse complement strand
TCGCAGCTTGCGTGGTTTCGTTGGTCACCGATGAAACCTACTGCGTGGTGTGCATCCGACGCGCGGCTTCGGCCACCGAACCCGACAGGCTCGGGTAGACGGTGAAGGCCTGGGCAAGTTGATCGACGGTAAGCCGGTTATCGACGGCGAGAGTGACCGAGTGGACGAGTTCGCTTGCATTCGGCGCCACGATCACTGCGCCGGCAACTATGTGTGAGCCTTTGCGAGCGAAAAGCTTGACGAATCCGTCGCGGTGTCCGTGCATCTTGGCTCGCGCGTTCGTGCGCAGCGGCAGCATGACCGCTTCACCTCGGAACTCGTCACTATCGAGATCGCTTTGCTGCAGGCCAACGGTGGCAATCTCAGGTTCGGTGAAGATGGTGCTGGAGACGGCGCTGGATTCCAATGGTGCAACGGCATCGCCGAGTGCGTGATACATCGCGATGCGTCCTTGCATCGCCGCGACCGATGCGAGCATGTTGATTCCTGTGCAGTCTCCGGCTGCGTAGACGTGGCGGGCGCTGGTACGTGACACCCGGTCCACCTCGATGAAGCCGCGCTCGTTAGTGCTGACGCCAGCCGCGTCGAGTCCGAGACCTTCTGTGTTGGGGATAGAGCCGACGGCCATCAGCACATGGCTTGCGGTGATCTCGCTGCCATCATCGAGAGTGACGATCACGTGATCGCCGTCTCGCCGGGCAGCCATGGCGCGTGAGCGTGAGCGGACTTTGAGGCCGCGTCGGGCGAAGACGTCTTCAAGAACGCGAGCCGCGTCGGCGTCCTCCCCCGGGAGAACGTGATCGCGGGACGAGACCAGCGTGACCTCGCTGCCAAGCGCGTGGAAGGCGCTGGCGAACTCAGCACCTGTGACACCGGACCCGACAACAATCAAGTGCTCGGGGAGTTCGTCGAGGTCGTAGACCTGTTCCCAGGTCAAGATCCGCTCGCCGTCGGGAAGCGCGGTGTCCAGTACCCGTGGCCGTGCGCCGGTAGCGAGCAGGATGGTGTCGGCATCAATGCGGCGAGTTCCATCGGTGGTGTTGACTTCAACGGACGAGTCAGACGTCAGCGTGCCGCGGCCGTGGATGATCTCGACACCAGCGTCTTCGAGGTGCAGGCGGATGCCGCTGCTTTGGGCTCGGGAAAGTTCGAGAATGCGTGCGTTGACCGTCGAAAGGTCCACGCTGAATGTCGAGCGTTCCGCGGGCCGACCGTCGATTCGCACACCGAGGTAGCCGGAGGCGGCGGCCTGGTCGATAGCTTCGGACGTGGCAATCAGTGTCTTACTGGGAACGCAGTCGGTGAGTACGGCCGAGCCACCGATCTCTCCACTGCTGATCAGGGTGACGTCGGCACCCAGCTGGCGAGCTACGAGTGCGCCCTCGTAACCCCCGGGTCCGTCACCGATGATGACCACTCTCGATGGGCTCGACACGTGTTCATTGTCTCGTGAGGCTTCACGCGGGGCGCTCGGGTGCCTACCCTGGAAGGCATGGCCCTTTATGCCGCCTACGGCGTGAACCTCGATCCTCGGCGGATGGCCGAGCGGGCGCCGGCTTCCCCGATGCAGGGCACCGGCTGGCTTCGGGGCTGGCGGCTCACCTTCGCTGGAGAGGAACTCGGGTTCGGCGGCGCCCTGCCCACGGTGGTTGAGGATGCGTCGTCGTCGGTATTCGTGGCGGTCTACGACGTCACCGAATTTGACGAAAAGCGCCTAGACATGTGGGAGGACGTGGAGATTGGCTTCTGGCGCAAGGTCCGCGTTCGAGTTGACACGATGGACGGTCAGAGCCTCGCCTGGCTGTATGCGCTGGACGCATACGAAGGCGGGCTCCCTCGAGCCGAGCACGTCTTTTCCATTGCGGATGCCGCCGCCGCTGCTGGGGCGCCCAACGACTACGTCGAGCGGCTGAGATCCATGTTGACCACTTAGGGTCTAGAAGTCTCCACCACCGAAACCGCCGCCACCGAAGTCACCGCCACCGAAACCTCCGAAGCCACCCCCACCAAAACCGGAGTCGCCGCCCATTCCGCCCGGGGAATCCATGCCGGATGCGTAGACCGGCGGAGCCATCATCGTGCCGAGCATGGAGCCCATGAAGAGCCCGGTCATGATGCCGGTGAACGGCGCGTAGTAGCCCATTGCGTAACCACCGAAGTGACGGCCGGCCTGCCAGTACGGGCGGTTGGACCCAGCGGTCTCGACCTCTCGCGCTGACGGCTGGTAACCGTCTTGAACCGCGGTTTGGCACGCACGGCACATCGGCACATCGCGCTGTGCAGCACCGTCCATACCCGGGGGAGTCCACAGCACATCGGCCACGCTCGGGCCGTGCCGAGGATCGACGAAGCACGGGGCACGGCGCTCGGGAACGGGCTCGTTGTCGATCCGCGCCTGGACGCAGGCCAAGGAAAAGCGACCATCCTCAAGTGCACTGGTGACCTGCTCGGCCTGCTTTGAGTTCGTCATCAGGCCGGTTGCGCGCTTGGCTCGGTCGTAGTCATCGAGTGCGCGCTGCAGGTCAGCCCGCGCCTCGGCATCGAAGTCGGGGTCGGAGATGTCGAAGCGGGCCAGCCGCTCACCGAACTCGGTGACGTCTTGATCGACGGCGTTGCGCACCTCGGCCAGTTGAATCTTGGCCCGCTTGCGCGCCCGGATCAAGACGACGATCACCAACGCGACGACACCCACAAAGATCGCGAGCAAGAAGTAGGTGAACACACCCGAGGTTGATGATTCGGTCGGTGCGGTGGCGGATCCGGTGCCACCGTCGGCAAAACGCTCGGTGGTGAGTGCGATGAACTCGCTGAGGACTGCCTCGACCCCGTTGTCACGCTCAGATTGGAAAGCACGGGTGGCGAGGTCGGCCGCCGATCCCGAGGTACTGCCTGCGCGGAACTGATTTCCCACAACTACCGCATAGACGCCGGCGAGTCCGACTTCCTCGTTGAGCGCGACGAGTACGTCGTCGGTGGTTCCGCTTCCGGCAACCGATTCGGGGAAGACGCCGATAAAGATCGGAACCTCGCTGGCGATGACTTGGGTGGTGAGGGAGGTGATCTGGCTTGTGGTCAGGCCGTTCTCCGCGCCGGGCGCACTGACCACGGGATCTCCGCCGCGCATCTGCTCGGCAACGGCCGCTACCTCGTCGGTATCGACCGCGGCGTGGGCTGCGGGAGTCGCGGCTATTGGCGCGATGAAGACGACTGCGGAGGCGAGGAACGCGGTCAGTGTTCGGCGCATGACCTCACGTTACCCGGGGGCGGTTAAGCGCGCTCAGTCCTTCAATTCGCAGATGACTGAACCCGGAGTGACCGTCGCTCCTACCTCCGCGCTCAGCCCCGTGACCGTGCCAGACTTGTGGGCCGTGAGGGGCTGTTCCATCTTCATCGCCTCTAGTACGACGATGAGGTCACCCTCGTTGACCTGCGCTCCTTCGGCCACCTCGACCTTGACGATGGTGCCCTGCATCGGCGCGGCGACCGAGTCACCGGACGCCGCCACCCCACCGCTACCACCCTTGCGGCGGGGCGCGGACTTCTTGGGGCCGGTGCTCGCAGCGGCGGATCCCAGGCCCGCGGGGAGGGTGACCTCGATGCGCTTGCCCTGGACCTCGACGACCACGGACTCACGCTCACCGGTGGCTTCCTCGGCGGCGACGGTGGCGTCGTAGGCCGGGATCTGGTTGTCGAACTCGGTTTCGATCCAGCGAGTGTGAACGCGAAAGGCGCTGCCGTCGGATGGAGCGAAATCGTCCTCGTCCACCACCACGCGGTGGAAGGTCAGTGCCGTGGCGATGCCCTCGACCTCGAATTCCGCGAGGGCACGGCGGGCGCGCTGGAGGGCTTCCGTGCGGTCCTTGCCGGTGACAATCAACTTGGCCAGAAGTGAATCGAAGTTGCCGCCGATCACGTCGCCGGCGCGAAAGCCCGCGTCGACGCGAACGCCCGGTCCGCTGGGCATCTTCCAGGTAACCAGGGAGCCGGGAGCCGGAAGGAATCCGCGACCGGGGTCCTCGCCGTTGATGCGAAATTCGATGGAGTGGCCACGGACCTCGGGGTCAGAGGTCTGGATGGTCTCGCCGCGGGCGATGCGGAACTGCTCGCGCACCAAATCGATGCCGGTGACTTCTTCGCTGACCGGGTGCTCGACCTGCAGGCGGGTGTTGACCTCGAGGAAGGAGATGACTCCGTCCTCGCCGACGAGGAACTCGCAGGTGCCGGCGCCGTAGTAGCCGGCTTCCTTCACGATCGCTTTGCTTGCTGCGTAGAGCGATTCCATCTGCTCGGGGCTGAGGAACGGAGCCGGTGCTTCCTCGACGAGCTTTTGATGCCGTCGCTGCAACGAGCAGTCGCGTGTTGAGACGACGATTGCGTTGCCGTGCTGATCGGCCAGGACCTGGGTCTCCACGTGCCTCGGGCGGTCGAGGTAGCGCTCGACGAAGCACTCGCCGCGGCCGAAGGCGGCGATGGCCTCGCGAACCGCGGAGTCGTACAGCTCGGGGATCTCTTCCAGCGTGCGGGCGACCTTCAGTCCACGACCGCCGCCACCGAAGGCAGCCTTGATGGCAACGGGCAGTCCGTGTTCTTTAGCGAAGGCGACAACCTCATCGGAGCTATCGACCGGATCCGGAGTGCCGGGAACCTGGGGTGCGCCGGCGCGCTGGGCGATGTGCCGAGCGGAGACTTTGTCGCCCAAGTCTCGGATGGCCTGCGGGGGCGGACCGATCCAGATGAGACCGGCGTCGATGACTGCTTGCGCGAAGTCCGCGTTCTCGGAGAGGAAGCCGTATCCGGGGTGGACCGAGTCAGCACCGGACTGCTTGGCGGCGTCCACCACCTTGGCGATGTCGAGGTAGGTCTCTGCAGCACTCTCGCCGCCAAGGGCGAAGGCTTCGTCGGCCATCTGTACGTGCATGGCGTCGCGATCGGGGTCGGCGTAGACCGCAACGGAGGTCAGGCCCTCGTCTTTGCAGGCTCTGATGACTCGGACCGCGATTTCGCCGCGATTGGCGATGAGGACCTTCTGCATGAAGCCGGACTCTATCGGGGTCTGCGGGATCACCTCGGTGACGCGTTCCACAGAGAGGTCCACCCCACACCGAGGTCGCCTAGCAGTCTGCGGAGCGTGGGCAGGGAGATTCCGATGACGGTCGAGGGATCGCCCTGAACGGAATCGATGAAGGCACCGCCGAGTCCGTCGAGGGTGAACCCACCCGCCACTTCGAGCGGCTCTCCGGTGGCGAGGTAATCGTCCATCTCTTGAGGGGTCATCGTCCCCATCGTGACCTGAGTGCTGGCGGTAGCTTCCGCTGTTTGATTCGCGACAGTGTCGATCACACAGTGCCCGGTGTGCAGGATTCCGGTCTTGCCGAACATCTGCTGCCAGCGCTCGCGGGCTACATCTTCGGTCCCAGGCTTGCCGTAGGGGCGTCCGTCTAGCTCGAATACCGAGTCGCAGCCGAGCACGATCGCGGGACCGGAAAGGGCTTTCGCTACAGCCTGGGCCTTGGCGCTTGCGAGGACTTGCGCGAGTTCAGCGGGTGCCGCACCGGGCATGCGAGCCTCGATGGCTTCTTCGTCTACGTCACTGACGATGACCTCTGGTTCCACACCCGCAGCGCGAAGGGTTGCCAAGCGAGCCGGAGAACGTGATGCGAGCACGAATCGAATCGGGGTCACGTGATCGCTCATTGACCTGAGCCTAGGCGTCGTATGGCGTTAGCGTGCGGGCATGGCGTCTGGGCAAACCGAGTGGCCCGTATGGCGGGTGGCGCGAACGACCACATCGGTCTTTGTGCTGATGGTGGCGAGCTACTACCTCGTCGTCGCCTTCGACAACATCACCAACCCCACGAATCCGAACGCCAGTAACTGGCCGTTCGTTCAGGGTGTCTTGAGCGGTGATGGCGTTCCCGCCGACAGTGGATTTGAATGGCGCTTCATCGATGCCACGTGGTTCCAAGCCGCGTCGTACATCGGCATCATGGCGATGGAAGCGATCACCGGGATTTTGTTATTGATCGCAGGCATTGTCGGATTGCGTGGCTCACGACATCAACGGTCGTGGGTAGCTGCCCAGCGATGGACGTATGTAGGTGGTCTCGCAGGCCTTGCCGTCTTCTTCTTCGGGTTCATGGTGGTGGGCGGGAACTGGTTCATCATGTATTTGAACTCGAATTGGAACGGCCTTGAGCCCGCGTTCCAGAATTCGGTGATTACGTTGGCGATGCTTCTACTCGTGACGGGTGTACTCATCGGCGGTCAGATGTCGTCGTCGATGGACGAGGAGACCTCTCGCTAGGTCGGGTCTCTTCGCGGACTTACTGCTGGTACGGGAAAGCCGACGCGCGCCAGGCACCGGGGCCCGGGTTGATGCGCGGGCGCATCATCGCGGTGCGATTGGACCAGTGGCTTGGGGGATTGGGCTGCACGACTTCGGTGTGGGGCAATCGTGACAGCAGAGAAATGACGATCGCGAGTTCTTGATCGTCGGGGTTGCCCGCCACCACCTCGATGACGGGTGGTGTCGCGGTGGCGTCGTCGCTCACAGCGGGATGTTCCCGTGCTTCTTGGGCGGGCCGGCGGCGCGCTTGCCGCGAAGTGTGCGCAGAGCGCGCACCAATTGCAGGCGGGTTTCGTGCGGCAGGATCACTCGATCGACATAGCCGCGCTCCGCAGCGACATACGGATTGGCCAGGGTGTCGGTGTACTCATCGATGAGTTCTGTGCGCCGGGTCTCGGGATCGCCGGCGTCGGCAAGTTCCTTGCGGTAAAGAATGTTGACCGCACCCTGCGCACCCATGACGGCAATCTCTGCGGTGGGCCAGGCGAGGTTGATATCGGCGCCGAGGTGCTTGGACCCCATGACGTCGTAGGCACCGCCGTAGGCCTTGCGGGTGATTACGGTCAGCAGTGGCACCGTTGCTTCTGCGTAGGCGTAGATGAGTTTTGCACCGCGCCGGATGATGCCGTTCCACTCCTGCTCGGTTCCCGGCAGGAAACCGGGGACGTCCACGAAGGTCAAGACGGGCACGTTGAATGCATCACACGTCCGCACGAAGCGCGCAGCCTTTTCGGAGGCGTCGATGTCCAAGGTGCCGGCGAACTGCATGGGTTGGTTGGCGACGATGCCAACGGCGTGCCCCTCGATGCGTCCGAAGCCGGTGATCATGTTGGGCGCGAACAACGGCTGGGTCTCGAGGAACTCGTCCTCGTCCAAGATCGCCTCGAGGATGCGGTGCATGTCATAGGGCTGATTGGGGGAGTCCGGAATGATCGAATCGAGGGAGTAGTCCTCGTCGGTGAACTCCATGTGCACCTCGGTGGGGAATACCGGAGCATCGGAGAGGTTGTTGCTGGGCAGATACGACAGTAGAGCGCGCACATAATCGAGGCCGTCGTTCTCGTCGGTTGCCATGTAGTGCGCAACGCCCGAGGTGCTGTTGTGCGTACGAGCACCACCGAGATCCTCGAAGGTGACGTCCTCACCGGTGACGGTCTTGATGACGTCCGGGCCCGTGATGAACATGTGCGAGGTTTGGTCGATCATCACCGTGAAGTCCGTGATGGCGGGGGAGTAGACGGCGCCCCCGGCGCACGGGCCCATGATGACCGAGATCTGCGGGATCACACCGGACGCTTGGACATTGCGACGGAAGATTTCGCCGTAAAGGCCAAGTGAGACCACACCCTCTTGGATACGGGCGCCGCCGGAATCGTTGAGACC
>CAZVWA010000063.1:0-7742 GCA_964631085.1 uncultured Rubrivirga sp. | reverse complement strand
TCGGAGAAATCCTCAAGCTCTAGCACGGCAACGATCTGCGCGGGTCACAGTCCACTGTTCGAGCGATTTAGATGATGGATTTCGAGGCACCGTGACCTAGGGTCTAACGGTGATTTCGAGCATCCAGGAAACGCTCTATCCCTTTTCCACCTGCTTTGGGTGCGGCCCGGCCAATCCACAGGGTTTGCATCTCCGCAGTTTCAAAGACGGAGACGACGTTGTCGCCGAGTTCTCTCCTGCGGAGTTCCACAGCAACGGGATGGGGACGTTGAATGGTGGCGTCATTGCGACGCTTCTTGATTGTCACTCGGGAGCTGCCGTCTTCGTCGCGTCGGCCCAATCCTGGAGTTCTCCGGCGGAATTCGAACCTTGGGTCACTTCCGGTTTGGAGATTCGTTACCGACTACCCACAATGATGGATCAGTCGTGTGCGCTACGAGCGCGCATCGTTGAATCGGATGATTCGGTGATGAAGGTAAAGGCGACGCTTTCGATGGCTGGCAAGACCCGTGTTCAGGCCGAGTCCCGATGGGTACGTATCGCTAGGTAGTTCCCCGCTACCTGGGAGTGTTCACCCGGACTTGACGTATGTGTTGAATCGATAGCTGAACGTCGTCACCGGCTGTGCAAGTCAGGACGTGCCCTCCAGCAGACCGGTCACTTGTCATTCCGTGCAAGTGCAGCCCGGGTTGGCCGAGCCCGAGAGCGTCGTCGCCCTGTCGGAATCCCACGAGCGCAGCGCGCTTTTTTCCCAGCGGAAAGACGGTTTGCTCGGCAACCGTTGTAGCGAGTGGTTGATACGGCGGGGGATCAGCGGTGACGCTGCGAGTTGTGAGGTCGGTGAAAGTCCCGCGAACTCGAACAGCGACGATTCCGTCGTTTGATCGTGCCGCTGAGTTGATCAGCGGGATGAGGTTTGCGCATTCGGTTCCTGGTGGGATCGGAATACTCACATCGGGACGAAATTTGACTGCTTGCAGGAAAGGAGTCGTGGCGTCGGCTGCTGCTGGGCGCGGAGTGCCATCGGGTTTCACCTGAAAAACGGTGCCGCCGATCATCACCAGTTCACCGTCGAGGTTGGTGAATGTCCCCAGGCCGATCGACTCGTTCGTCAGAACTTCCCGGATAACGGCGAGTCCCTCAAAGTCCGGCTGCGTGAGGTAGTCGTAGGTGCCGACCTGAGTGAGGTGCCCGTCTTCGTCGGCGTGTGCGTTGACGCTCTGACCTGCCGCCACGAGAGACAGGCTGGCTAGGGACAGGGCTATTCGCGCCACGACTCGGCTGCTGGAGTACATCGGGACATCCTCGCCTATCGAGGCTTACTATCTGCCATCCGCATCTGCAGGGAGGCCGTCCATGGGCACGATTGATCGCGACCGATTAGTCGATGCGCTCGAGAACGAACGAGCTATGTATCGGCAACGAACGCCTGAGTCGAATCGGCTGTTCGGCCAAGCGCAGCACCTCCTTGGTGGTGTGCCGATGACATGGATGAACAAGTGGGCTGGTGGTCATCCCATCCACTTTGCAACGGCCAAGGGGAATCGCATTGTCGATGTCGACGGCAACGAATACATCGACTTCGCTCTCGGAGACACCGGCGCGATGGCTGGCCACTCGCCCGATGCGACGGTTCGCGCCATTCGTGAACGGATTGAGGGCGCGGGCGGCATAACCACGATGCTTCCGACCGACGATGCTGAATGGGTTGCCGCGGACCTGTCGCGGCGTTTCGGCATGCCCCAGTGGTCAATGTCACTTACGGCGACCGACGCGAACCGGTGGGCCCTTCGCATCGCCCGGCTCGTTACGGGTCGCGACAAGATCTGCGCGTTCTCCTACTGCTATCACGGGGCTGTTGACGAGACCCTGGTGCGAACGGGGCCGGGCGGGGCAACCATCGAACGCGAAGGCAATGTCGGACCGGCGGTGCCGGTCGCGCAGACCACCCGCGTTGCCGAGTTCAACGACCTGGAGTCCGTGGAACGCGTCTTGGCACATGGCGACGTTGCCGTTCTCATCGCGGAGCCGGCGTTGACAAACATCGGGATCGTGCTGCCCGAGCCGGGTTTTTGGGAAGCAGTCAGGGAACTGTGCGACAAGTACGGAACGTTGCTCTTGATCGACGAGACCCACACGATCTCGGCTGGACCGGGTGGGTGCACTAAGGCCTGGAACCTTCGACCTGACATCGTTGTTATCGGTAAGAGCATCGGAGGCGGGGTTCCGTCCGGCGCCTACGGCCTCACGTCCGAGGTCGCGGCTCGCATCGTCAACCACCCGGAAGCGGACCTCGTAGACGTCGGTGGAGTGGGGGGCACGCTCGCCGGCAATGCTCTGAGTGTCGCGGCGATGCGCGCCACGTTGAGCGAAGTTCTAACTGACTTTGCCTTCGAGCACATGATCGAGCTCGCGATCCGCTTCCGCGAAGGGGTTGAGAAGGTTCTGGCGAAGACCCAGATTCCTTGGTCGATAGCTCAACTCGGAGCCCGTGCGGAATACCGATTCGTCTCGCCTGCGCCGAGAACAGGTACAGAGTCGGCAGCCGCCCACGACGATGACATCGAGGAATACCTGCACTTGTTTATGGCCAATCGCGGCGTGCTTCTCACTCCTTTTCACAATATGGCGCTGATGTGTCCGACAACGTCGGTTGGCGACGTCGACCGGCACACCGAATTGTTTGAGCAAGCCGTCGAAGATATTGCTCCCGAATAGCCCCACCCTCGTCTTGATGCGTCTAGGGTTCAAGAATGTTAAGGGGAGGTCTCGATGGTCGAGTTGTGTGGACTCGACCGAGTTACAGCGGACTCCTCGGTGCGGCGGCTGGGTTCATTGCGGCTCTAACGCCATCACTTCTTCCGCGGGCTGTCCCCTTCATGATCGTCGTGGCAGCGGTAGGCATCACTGCTGGGTACGCCGTCGGTTCGGCGATTGAATGGTTTGCCCGATCAGTAGCCCGAATAGAAGCGTGGTATCCGGATAGGAAAGTAACGACCGTGACTTTGTTGGTCACCTGGGGGCCGGCACTGGGTTTCACACCCATTGCTGTGGCACTGCAGGAGATCCAACAATCAGAACTCAACATGCCCCGGGCAGTGCCGGGCTCACTGGTATTGATCACCGCCTCCGTAGGGCTTGGGGCGCTCTTCATTCTCTTTGGACGTTGTATCCGCAAGCTCGTTCGACTCATTGCTTCGGCGGTAGATCGAATCCCCCCGCTTGCCCGTTGGGTGAAACACAGCCGTGAGCGCGTCAGATGGACTCGAGTGGGTGTTTCTCTGGTTTTCACGATGGTCACGTTCGGTGGACTTAATGCTGCCTTTGACTGGCTTACCGATGTCTACGACCGAACCAACAGCGATGCGACTGACCAAGTGGCTGCTGGCCTTGGTGTGAACAGCGGATCCACCGCAAGCCCCTTGTCCTGGGACACGCTTGGACGCGAAGGGCGCTACTTCGTCTCGAACACGATGTCGAGGGAAGCAATTTCTGAAATTACATCGAGGCCTGCTGAGCAGCCAATCCGGTTATACGTTGGAATGCAACAAGCAGAATCTTTTGAAGATCGGGCGGCTCTGGCGGTCCAAGAGCTGGATCGGGTTGATGCCTGGTCGCGTGAATATCTGGTTATCTTCGGCGTGACGGGAACAGGGTGGGTGGATCCTGATGCGATCAACGCACTTGAAGTCGTGACGGGCGGAAACGTAACCACAGTCGCTACTCAGTATTCGGCCGTTCCGTCGTGGATTGGTTTCGTGATCGACTCTCAGACGACGATAAATCAGAATGCTGCGACCATTGATGCTGTCGTGCGGAGGTGGAATCAACTACCAAAGAACGAACGTCCAGAGCTCGTCTTGTTCGGTGAATCACTTGGATCCATGGGAACCCAAGGGGCGTGGGCTGCCGGGGCCACACCCGAGGAAGTAACCGAAGACGTCAAGCGAATCATTTGGGTCGGGCCACCGGCTGAATCAACGTTGTGGAAGTCATGGCAGGCGGAGCGAACCGCGGGACCCGCGTGGGATCCTGTCATCGGTGATGGGCGTATCACTCGAGTGCTTGTTCAGACCGACGATCCGGATCGATACGACGAACATGAAGCTCCCACCATCGTCTTCGCTGCTCACGCCAATGATCCAGTCGTGTATTGGCGTCCAGATTTGTTCTACCGCGAAGCGGACTGGACCTTGCCTCCGCATGGGCCCGGTGTAATGCCGAGCCTGCGATGGTTCCCATTCATCACCGGCTTTCAAGTAGGTATGGACCTAATCAGCGGCGGCGCCCCACCGGAAGTCGGGCACAACTACAGCGCGGACATGGCCGCCGCCGTTGCTCTCGGTGTTGGAAATCCAGAATGGACCACTCGAGACACCGTGATGTTGCAAGAGGTTCTTCCACAATTTCGATACGAAACTGGCTGACGATTCGTCAGTCACGCACACTCTCTGGCACTCCCAAGACCTCGGACAGTCGATTGACCTCACGCTGGATGAGCGCAAAGTTGGAGTCCCTAACGGTGGGCAGATTGAAGCGCGCTTGGCGAACCTGGGCGTAATCCAATTCGGCGATGATCAACTCCTGTTGGTCACCGGCTTGCTCGATGATCCTGCCGTGGGCGTCGATGATTGCTGACCCGCCCCAAAACTCAGCCGCTCCTTCGACACCCACTCGGTTGGTCATAATCACCGGCATCCCGTAAGTCATTGCGTAGAAACGAATGGCGAGATCCCATCCGTGCGGATTCGAGAACTCCCCGTCCACTGCGTCAATGGATGAGCTGATCGGAATGGACAGCAGGGTCGCACCGTTCATTGCGGCGAGATGGATCAAGGCTGGATTCCACGCGTCGGCGCAGATCAGGATTGCGTAACGCCACACGTCGTCGAGCATTGCGGTCTCCATGAACCGGCCCGTGGCGAAGTGTTTGTTCTCATCCAGTTTCCCGTAGGACGGCAGGTTGACTTTTCGATGCAGATGCTCGATCTTGCCGTCTCGAACCGCGAGCGTTGCGTTGTAGAACTGGGCGCCTGGGCCCTCTTCGATAAAGCCGAACTGGGTGGTCATGCCCTGTGACGCTTCGGCGATCTGACGCACGACCTTGTCGTGGCGTGAGCGGGCCAGACGATAACTGTCGTCGGAGAGCGTGTATCCGGTCAGGGAGAGCTCGGGGAATACCAAGAGATCCACTGCCTGTGCTCGGGCTCGAGCGATCATTTCCAGGTGGGTTTCGAGATTCGTCTCGATCTCCTCAGGCGGCGTGGCGATCTGAGCGGCCCCAACGGTGATCTTTTCCGGCATCGCAGAATTGTGTCGGTAGTCGAGCGCCTACGCGAGGTGGGAGACTTCGACCCCCCTAGGAATCGCGCAGCTGAACGAATGTCACGAAGGCGATCACAACCGAAATGGCCCCTGCCCCAATCAGCACCCAGGTGAGCGTGTCGAAGCCCAGAGCGAAGCCGCGGACTAGCCCCGCGCCCATGAACATGACGATGGCGAAGAGTTGCAAGAACAGCGAGAACCGGAGTCGACCTCGATCATCCATGGGGGAACGGTAGCGGCTCTCTAGGAAGTGATGTCCTTACGATCGAATCGAAGGACGGCGATGGTCACCAAGACTGCAAACGCAATGATGTTGTACGCCGCGCCAACAGCCATCTCATTCCAGACGATCTCAGGGTTCAGCGCATCGACCCAGGCGGCTCCGTAGTCGGTGGGCAAGAATCTGCGCAGATTCCCGAGCGCGTCGATGGCATCCAGGATGTTGAAGATGATGACGACGATGACGGCCGTGCCAACGGCACCGAGGGGAACGTCGGTCAAAACGCTCATCAAGAAAGCGAATCCCGCGGGGAACAGGAGCGTTATGGCGATGTAAGTGGTGACGATTGATAGACGTTGGAGAGACTCGCCCTGACTCAGAGCACCGCCGAAGGGGCTGGCCAGAGCCTCGGTACCGAAGGCGAGAGCCCCGATCGCCCACGATGCGACGACGAGGGTAAGCAAAACGATCAGGGTCAGGATCAAACCGACGATCGCCTTGGTCCGCAGAAGTTTTCGACGAGGTACGGGTGCGACGAGCAGGTAACGCAAGGTCGACCAGTTGGCTTCACTTGCCACTGTGTCGCCAAGAAACATGGCGGCGATGATGATGAGCAAGAAGCCGGACGAGAAGAGCAGCATTGTTAAAGCGAAGTTCCATGCACCGCTAGTGGCGAGACCGACAAGATCGAAGTCCCCGTCACCGAAACCACCACCGCCGTCGCCTCCACCGTTGTCCGAGGAAGGACCGAACTTCACGGCCGTCACCACGATCAGGGGCAGAGCTACCACCAGGAGAAACGCGACTAGTGTTCTGCGTCGCTTGATTTGACGCACGAGTTCTACTCGAAGTCCGAGGGTGTCCTTTCGCGAATAGTCGAGTACAGGTGCACTCATGACGTGATCACCTCGTGTCCCTCACCGACGATCTCCATGAACACGTCCTCGAGTCGAGCCCCGGATCTCCCAGCGAGGAGCTCGGCGACGGTGCCCTGAGCGATCAGGTTGCCGTGGGTCATGACGACTACGTGCGAACACGTCTGTTCAACTTCGCTGAGCAAGTGCGAGGACACGACGACCGTTCGACCGGTAGCCGCATAGTCCTGCATCACCTGACGCATCTCGCGGATCTGTGGCGGGTCAAGGCCGTTGGTTGGCTCGTCGAGCACGAGGACGTCCGGCATCCCGAGCATCGCTTGCGCGATGCCGAGCCGTTGACGCATCCCTTGGCTGTATGTGCGGACCTTGCGGTCGATGGCACTTCCTAGGCCTGCAATATCTAAGACGTAGTCGAGTTGAGCGTCGTTCTCGTCTCGGCCACTGGCCTTCCAATAGAGATCCAAGTTCTCGCGCCCGGATAGGTGCGGCAGGAAGCCCGGTCCTTCGATGAAGGAGCCTATGTGCGCGAGAGTCGCCGCTCCGGGAAAGACGGGCTGGCCGAACACGTAGGCGTTGCCACCGCTGGGATAGATGAGTCCCATAACCATTCGCATGGTTGTGGTCTTGCCAGCTCCGTTGGGGCCTAGGAGTCCCAGCACAACTCCGCGTGGCACCTGGAAGGTGACGTCGCTTACGGCGTGCACGCCGCCTTTGAACTGTTTGGACAGGTTCTCCACGGCGATGGGAACTTCGAGTAGGTCGTCGCGGACGTGCGAGGTTGATCGACGGGGGCGAAGGATGCGAACCGCCAGCAACAGGAGTAGAACAACTGCGCCGGCGACGAGCGGCCACAGCCATAGTGGAGTGCCAGTGTTCTCCGTTGTCATCGGATTCATAGGAAGTTCGACTTCGGTGCCGGCGAGAGCGATGGAGTACACAGCCGGACCGGGCGGCATCCTGAACGCCTGATCGGTGGTGCCCACAACCACGCTGAGACGTTCGCCGGCGGCAACATCGGCGACGATCGCCGGGAGTTCTACGTCGATCCTTTTTGGTTCAGGACCCACTGAATCGAGGCGAATAGGTGCGACGAGCCCGTTGGGTAACACCGGCCTGTCGGTGCCCCCGATTATTCGCAGGCTGGCGAAGAGCGTGACGTCATCGGCAGGAGCGTCGCTGGAGATGTCGAGCGCGACGGTCGGTGAACCGACGATCCGGGTCGGTTCCGACAGCGGCTCTGAGTTGAAAGTGGCTGTCTGGTTAGGAAGCGGCAGTGCCAGCAGGCTCCCGGCCAGACCCGCGAGACCACCGGCGCCGGG
>CAZVWA010000062.1:5600-7765 GCA_964631085.1 uncultured Rubrivirga sp. | reverse complement strand
TGGCACCGAACACGTACATCTGAGCTGGTGGTGCGTAGCTGGCCACGAAGACGTCCAGGCCCTCGCCAAGCCGCTCGCCCTCGCCTCCGTAGTGCAGGAAGCCTGTGGTTCCCGCGGCGAGCAGACCCAGTGCATCCTCGCGAACGGTGTCGTCGAGGCGTTCAGTCCCGAGGCTGCCTTCGGTGCCCGTGGGTCGGATAACCAAATGACGTCCGATTCGGTCGGCGAACTCCTCTGGAGCCTTCACGACCGTCGCAATAGCGACGGGTTCCTCGGCGTCGATGCTAGCGGCGATTCCCTCGAGTTCGGGCCAGGTCTGATGATCGACTCGCTCGGCGAACACTTCAATAATGCCGCCGCAGGTGAGCCCCACCCCGAAGGCCTCGTCGTCGCTGATCCCGTACTTCTGATACTGGGCCTTACCGTCGGCGAGGATCTCGAGGCCGACGTCGAACAGGGCGCCCTCGACGCAGCCCCCACTCACCGACCCGACCGCTTCCTGGGCGCTCGTGACGAGCATGGCTGCGCCAGCCGGGCGTGGGGCAGACTTCCACGTTCGGATGACCGTGGCCATTGCCACCGGCTCGCTCGCCCTATAGGCCGAGAGCAGTTCGCTAAGCACCTCGCGCATGATCTGCAGGGTAGGCCAATAATGGTCCGGTGGCTCAGGGAGAGGCGCAAGTGCGCCTGGTGGCGGTCAGTGTCGAGGTAATCGATGCCGACGCGCTTCGGCGTGCGGTCTCCGACCCCTCGGCGGGTGCCAGTGTGGTTTTCACCGGGGACGTTCGAGACAACGACCACGAACGATCAGTTATCTCGCTCACCTACGAGGCCCACCCTGGAGCAGAGGCGGCATTGCAGGAAGTCGCCGCGGAAGTAGCCGCCGAGCACGAGGTAATCGCCGTTGCAGTGGTTCACAGACACGGCCCGATACCCATCGGGGAATCTGCGCTGGTGGCGGCGGCAAGTGCCCGCCACCGGCAACAAGCCTTCGATGCATGCGTTGACCTGGTGGAGAAAACGAAGCAGCGAATTCCGATCTGGAAGCATCAGGTTTTCTCTGATGGAACCGACGAGTGGGTGAATTGCGCGTGAGTGAAGAACAGTCACTGGTCGACACCTACGGGCGTATGCATCGAGATATGCGCGTCTCCCTGACAGATCGATGCTCGCTGCGCTGCAACTATTGCATGCCGGCGGACTTCGCCGACTGGATTCCCGGAGAGCACCTGCTGTCCACCGACGAGATGATGCTTGTGCTCGACGTTGCTACGGAGATGGGTATCAACCAAGTACGCCTCACCGGTGGCGAACCGCTGTTGCGTCCAGATGTGGTGGACGTTGTTCGTCGCATCTACGCACTACCCCATGCGCCCAAGATTTCTTTGACGTCTAACGGACTGCGGCTTCCGAAACTGGCGCAGGAACTTGCAGACGCCGGTTTGGAGCGTGTCAACATCAGTCTGGACACGCTTGATCCTGAGCGTTTCAAGGAAATGACCCATCGAGATCGCTTCCACGACGTTATTGCCGGAATCGAAGCAGCGAAGGAAGCTGGGCTCCTTCCCGTCAAGGTGAACGCGGTTCTGCTGCGAGGCGTCAACGACGATGAAGCCATACCGCTGTTGCGCCATGCGTTGGAAAACGATTGGAAGCTGCGTTTCATTGAACAGATGCCGCTGGATGCCGGGGGACTGTGGGCCCGCCCGAAGATGGTGACAGCGGACGAAATCATGGAAATGTTGTCGACCGAGTTCGAATTGACGCCGGTTCCTTCGCGAGGATCGGCGCCGGCCGAAGAGTTCTACGTTGACGGCGGACCGGCCACGGTGGGAATCATCGCCAGTGTGTCGCGACCGTTCTGCTCAGCTTGCGATCGACTCCGCCTCACGGCGGACGGTCAATTCCGCAACTGTCTCTTCGCACAAGACGAAACCGACGTCCGAGCACTCCTTCGGGACTCCACACTTTCCGAGGATGAGATCAGAGAAGGAATTGCAGCCACGCTGACCAAGGTGACCAAGGCGAAGCTCCCAGGTCACGGGATCAACGACCCCACGTTCATCCAGCCGTCCCGACCGATGTCGGCAATCGGAGGCTAAGCGCCCGCGCATCCTCTGGCGGCCTACCCGCCGGCGTGTTCCTGGGCCGGCCTACCCGCCGGC
>CAZVWA010000062.1:0-5500 GCA_964631085.1 uncultured Rubrivirga sp. | reverse complement strand
CGGCCTACCCGCCGGCGTGTTCCTGGGCCGGCCTACCCGCCGGCAAAGGGCGGCAGGACGTCCAACTCCGCCCCCTCGCCCACCTCGACGTTGCGTGGGTCCCCGTGAACGGCCACCCCGTCAACGAGGTACGAGCAGCGCGGGAGCACCCCGGCCAGCTCCGGGCTGTTGGCGATCAGGCCGTCGAGGACGGACTGGAGGCTTCCCGGCGGAACCGATGTCTCGCTCGTCCCCGCGGCGGCCCGGGCGGCGGCGAAGAGGCGAACGGTGACAGGCATGAAGTGCAGGCTAACGCTTCGCATGGCGCCCAAGAGATCGGTGAATACGCTTACGGAAGGTGGGGCCCTGTCCTACCGTGGGAGTCGTTCACCTAGCGGACAGATCGAACAAGGAGATCCGATGGACCTGGAGAACTCGTTCACCGTCCCCTCCGACATCGAGACGGCGTGGCAAACGCTGCTGGATGTAGAGGCGATCGCCCCCTGTATGCCCGGAGCCACCCTCGACTCGGTCGACGGCGACGACTTCAGCGGCAAGGTCAAGGTGAAGTTGGGGCCGGTATCGATGGTCTACAGCGGTAACGCGTCGTTCCTGAGCAAGGATGCTGCCAGCCACACCGCCGTAATTGAGGGAACGGGCAAAGAGAGCCGAGGCCCCGGCACCGCTCAGGCGAAAGTGTCGATCTCCCTGACCGAAGAGAGCCCGTCGAGTACTCGGGTCGATGTTACAACGGATCTGACGATCACCGGTAAGGCCGCGCAGTTCGGCCGAGGTGTGATGCAAGACGTCGCGGGTCGCCTCGTCGGCCAGTTCGCCAGCAATCTCGAAGGAGTTATCGCTTCGCGATCGGCAGGAGGTGCTGAACCAGCGGCGGCTGAAGTGTCGGGAGATGGATCGGGCGCGTCAAGCGCCACAGCGCCTCCAGCGCCCGCGCCGGTGCAGCAAGCCGAGGCCTTGGATCTCGGATCCGTTGCCGCTGGTCCTGTTCTCAAGCGGGTTATTCCAGTAGCCATCGGTGTGGTGGTCGTTGCGGCGGTTATCTGGTGGATCGTCCGGTAGGTCGTGATTGATGTCCGTCGATCAACTCGTCACGTCTCCCGAGGACCTCATCGCACGACTTGCCGATGAGGGTTACCTCGCTGACGAAGGATTGGCGACGGCGCTTTTTTGCGCGATTCGGCTCCCACAGCCACTCCTTTTGGAGGGTGAAGCTGGGGTGGGCAAAACCCAAGCGGCCAAATCACTCGCGCAGATGCTCGGCACACCTCTGATCCGCCTTCAGTGCTTTGAGGGCATCGATGCATCCGAGGCTCTCTACGAGTGGAACTATCCGCGACAACTGCTGAGTATCCGCACCGCGGAGGCTCAGGGCACATCTCTTGACGAAGCATCCTTGTTCGACCGTGACTACTTGATCGAGCGTCCGCTACTGCAAGCCATCGAGCACGACGGCCCGGAGCCTGCCGTGCTTCTCATTGATGAAGTCGATCGTGCGGATGAGGAATTCGAGGCATTCTTGTTCGAGATGCTCGCGGAGAACACCGTGACCGTGCCCGAAATCGGCACCATCGAAGCCAAGCAGCCGCCGATCGTGATCCTGACCTCGAACCGCACCCGGGATCTGCACGACGCACTCAAGCGTCGCTGCCTCTACCACTGGATCGACTACCCCGACCTCGAGCACGCAACTGCGATCGTTCGGGCCCGAGTGCCGGAGGCGTCCGCAGACTTGGCGACGGGTGTCGCCGAAGCGGTAGAGCGCTTGCGTTCTCTCGATATTCAAAAGCCTCCGGGAATCGCCGAGGCCATCGATTGGGTTCAGGCATCGGCGCTCCTCGGGCTCGGGTCTCTCGACGAGGCAGGCGTTGAGCGCACATTGAGTTCGGTTCTGAAGTACCGCGAGGATCAAGACCTCGCACGTGCGGAAGGCCTGGCCTGGGTTGCCGGTCAGTAGCCAGCCCGACCCGAGGGTCGTTTGCGCAGCGTTCGGAGATCTCCTTCATCGGGCGGGGATACCGGTTACCCCTGAGCGCAGCGCCCGCTTTGCCGCTGCGGTAACCCTGGCCGATCCCGTGGGACTGGAACAGCTCTACTGGCTCGGTCGCGTCACTTTGACCACGGACCGTGGGCAGTTCGCCACCTATGACCGGGTGTTTCGTCAAGTCTTCCGCGGTCTGGTGGATCTCGGAGAGTTGCACTCCCCGGCAAGCGACGATCAGGAGACCCCGGCTCCAGAGGCACCGGGAGGGGACACCGCGATATCTGTGCGAGAACGCGGTGAAGAAAGCAGCGACGGCCGCCATGGAACCAGCGCCACCCCGGGTGCGGTGAGTGATGATTCGGATTCTGACGGAGCAGCGGCGTTGGCTGCGGTGAGTGAGGTCGAGCGACTCAACGATCGCGAATTCTCAACGTTGACGGCGGAGGAACTCTCGCTTCTGCAAAGGCTCGTCGAGCAGTTGCCCTTGGTGCCACCGTTGCGCCGAGGGCGGCGCGCGAAGAGGCATAGGTCGGCAGGCGCGATCGATATCCGTGCAACCCTGCGGCGGTCCCACCGAACGGCGGGCGATCCGGTTCGCTTGATGCACCGCAAGCGTGCGACCAAGCCGCGTCGGATCATCTTGATCGCAGATGTCTCGGGATCAATGGAGCCCTACGCGCGTATTTATCTTCATCTCCTGCGAGGGGCGGTCCGGGCGATCAAGGCCGAAGCATTTGTTTTTGCTACCCACCTAACCCGACTCACTGCGCAGTTGTCGTCGATGAACACCGAGCACGCGTACGCCAAAGCTGCTGAGGCCGCGAACGATTGGTCGGGGGGAACTCGGATCGGCTACTCCATCAAGGACTTCATCGATCAGTTCGGACGTCGGGGCATGGCGCGGGGAGCGGTGGTCGTCATCGTCAGCGATGGATGGGAGAGCGACCGCCCGGAGATTCTCGGAGAAGCGATGATGCAGTTGAGCAGGCTTGCGCACCACGTCATTTGGGTGAACCCACGAAAAGCGGCTGAGTCCTTCGAGCCCTTGACCGGAGGGATGGCGGTGGCTCTTCCGTTCGTCGACACCTTTCTCTCCGGCCACAGTCTGCGCGCTTTGCAGGAGGTAATGGAGGCGATCGCCGCTGCCGGGGACCGTGTGGATCGGAGCACCCGCGATCGATCACGCGTCCTGGGCGCTGCCTGAATAGAGTGGGCAGGTGCTCGTATCCGTTGATGACTATCGCGACGGGATCCTCGCAGGCCTGGAGCCCCTTGATCCCATCACGCTTCCGCTGGGCGACAGTCACGGGTGCGTTCTTGCCGAAGACGTCCTAGCCCAGTGGCCGTTGCCATCGTTCGACAATTCCTCGATGGATGGCTACGCCGTCATAGCGAGCGATATCGCCTCGGCAACCCACGAGGCGCCGATCACCCTGACGGTCATTGACGATGTTCCTGCAGGGTCTCGAGCGGACACGCCACTCTCACCGGGCAACGCGGTGCGCATCATGACCGGTGCCCCGATTCCTTCCGGAACCGAATGCATCGTTCCCGTGGAACTGACCGATGCGGGAACGGAGACCGTGGAGATCCGCGAATCGGTGGACGCCGGCACGTACATCCGTCGCGCCGGTGAAGATGTGATCGTCGGCGACACCGTCGTACGAGCCGGCACACTGCTTTCGTCGCGTCACCTTGCCGTGATCGCAGCAGTCGGGAAGGGGCATCTGCTTGTGTACCCCCGACCCCGAGTGGCCGTGTTGTCGACCGGGAGCGAGCTCGTCGAACCCGGCACCCCGCTGTCCAAGGGAATGATCAGCGATTCGAACAGTTTCCTGCTCGTCGCGGCGGCCAACGAGGCCGGCGCCCAGGCCTACCGGGTGCCGCCGGTTCGTGATGATGCCGAGGCGTTCTCCTCCGCAATTACCGACCAACTGCATCGCGCCGATCTCATCCTTACGAGTGGCGGCGTCAGTATGGGTGCCTACGACACTGTCAAGGAAGTTTTCACCGAGTACGGCACTGTGGAATTCACCAAGGTCGCGATGCATCCCGGTATGCCACAAGGGCATGGTTTTGTCGGCGAGACAGACGACGAACGAGTGCCGGTGATCACTTTGCCCGGCAACCCGGTGAGTTCGTATATCTCGTTCCAGAACTTTGTTCGGCCCGCCATCAACAAACTTCGAGGCTTGGATCCGGATGATCGACCTCGGGTCTCGGCTGAGGTAACCAAGGCGATGGATTCGCCCCAGGCGAAACGTCAATTCGCGCGGGGCAGGTTCCTCGCCGACGGCCGGGTAGAACCCGTGGGTGGCGGCCAGGGGTCGCACGTCATCGGAGGGCTTGCGCAATCCGATTGCCTGATCGTCATTCCCGAGGGTGTTGCGCGTATCAACGCCGGCGACACCGTTGATGTCGTGGACCTGCGGGGAGACGTGCGATGAGTGGTTTCACCCACCTTGACGAGTCCGGCAATGCCCACATGGTCGACGTAGCAGAAAAACAGGTCACGGATCGGCGTGCGACGGCGCGAGCGTTCGTGCGCGTGGGCCCGGACGTCATCGAGATGCTGCGTGGCTCGGGTGTACCCAAGGGCGATGCATTGGCCGTCGCTCGCATCGCAGCCATCGCCGGAACCAAGCGAACATCAGATCTGATCCCGCTGTGCCACCCCATAGCTATCCACGGCGTTGATGTCGATGTTGAAGTTGAAGACCAGGGTGTACGGATCACAGTCACCGTTCGCACGGCAGACCGTACGGGCGTCGAGATGGAGGCGCTCACGGGCGCGAGCGTCGGAGCTTTGGCGATGATCGACATGGTCAAGGGAGTGGATCGTTCGGCGATGGTCGACGAAGTCGTCCTATTGGAAAAGTCGGGCGGTCGATCAGGGCACTACGTTCGCGAAGACTCGTGATGACGTACCACGCGTTGGTGATCACCTCGTCGAATCGTGCCGCCCGCGGCGAGTGGGAGGACACCTCCGGCCCGATCTTGGTCGCCGGTTTGACCCAGTTGGGATTCGACGTCGTCGGACCGCGGGTGGTTGCGGACGGTGAGCCTTTCGCAGACGCATTGGAGCGCGGGGTCGTCGAGGGATTCGATCTGATACTGACCACGGGGGGAACTGGGCACACGCCTCAAGATCTGACTCCGGAGATGACGAGACGGGTCATCGAACGCGAATCCCCTGGACTTGCTGAAGCGGTGCGCAATTTCGGCGTCGCAGCTGGTGTGCCGACAGCGATCCTGTCTCGCGGTATCGCCGGGATTGCTGGCTCCTCTCTCATCGTGAATCTCCCCGGATCGCCCGGTGGGTGCCGAGACGGGGTGGCCGCGTTGGGGCCCGTCCTTCCCCATGCGCTGGATCAGATCCACGGCGGCGATCACCCCCGAACGTCCTGACCTGTTGAGCAACGCACGAAGAAGGGACCGAAGGCTGGAGCCTTCGGTCCCTTCGTGTGAGGGGCGCCCATCCGAGCGACCGCTCAGATGAAGAGGAGTTGCGCTCCCTCG
>CAZVWA010000061.1:0-7847 GCA_964631085.1 uncultured Rubrivirga sp. | reverse complement strand
TCCGCAGGCGATCGAAGTCGACACGCTCCTCCCAATCGACGCCGATGATGCCGGGAGCGGCGATGGAGGTCTGGGCGAATTCACTAGCAGGCATGAGTGTCATGGTGCCGGGTTCTCGCAATCCTTTGTATCTCTAACCCCAGGGGGTATTCGGGCTGTCTGCCCCTTTGAGAGTACACCGCGTGACATTGGTTCTGCAATCGATTGCTGCAGACCAGGGGCCGGTGTGTGCCCCGGATCGGGTTGGGTGATCCGCGTGGGACCACCCAACCCGACCGAACCTACCGAGGTAGGTCGAGCATGACTGCTCGGTTTACCACTCGGGAGCGACGTCCGGGGACTCCCAGTTCTCGATGGTGACCTTCGGGTTCGGCATGTAGAGCACCGATCCTTCGTCGTCACGACCGAGGTTGGTGTCACCGGTCATCGCGCGGTAGATGCCAACGACCGCGTTCTCGCCGTCCCACGAGGAGGACTGGAAGACCGTGCCGTCGAGCTCACCGGAGCCGACCAGCGGGTTACCCAGGAAGGTGTTGCCGATCGAGGTGATGATCAGGCCGTCGACGTCCAAGCCCTGAGCCTTGGCAGCGTCGATGGCGCCAGCGACCATGGTGTCGTCAGCAGCGTAGATGCCCTGAACGTTGCCCTGGTTGGCGGTGAGCATCTCCGAAGCCGCGAGCTGCGACTCGTCCTTGTTCCAGTTACCGGGCTGCTCGGCGAGGATGGTCACGTTCGGGCACAGCTCGGCGACGGTCTCCTTGAAGCCGTTGCCGCGCAGCGTCGCCACCGAGTTACCGGTGAGACCGTTGACCTGGATAACGCCGATCTCAGCACCGTCGGCGAACTCACACATCATCTCGGCCGAGGCCGCACCCTGGCCGTAGCTGTCGGTGCCGGAGTAGCCGTAGGTGAGGTCGGTGTCCTCGGGGTTCACGTCAGCGTTGGTGATCCACACCGGGATTCCAGCGTCGTTCGCGGCCTGCAGGCACGGACGGATCGAGTCCGCAACAGCCGGCCACAAGATGATGCCATCGGGCTGGGCAGCGACTGCAACCTCGCACTCACTGGCCTGCTTGTCGGCGTCGTACTCCGAGTTGGTGATCGTCAGGTTGATACCGAGCTCGGCAGCCTTGGCCTCCATCGGGGGGAGGTAGGTGGTGCCGTACGGCTGGTCGTTGCCCTGGGGGAGGAGTGCGTAGACCTCGTAGGTCTCGTCACCCGCCGCCGCGGCATCGTCCGAACCAGCGTCCTCAGACGTAGCAGCATCGTCGCTGCCCCCTGCATCTGCGCTGGAGGAGTCATCTGACCCACCACAGGCAGCGAGGGTGAGCGTCGCGGCAGCGAGGATGCTGGCCGCAACGGTAAGGCGAGACTTTCGCATAACTTGCCTCTTTCGGTTGGTGTTCTCCGGTCTGCCACCTGTTGATGGCGGTCCCTCGACGGCGTTAGCCGTCGGGGGATTTCGCACGGCTTTGCAGAAGAGTCCGCAGACTTCCGCGAACCGCACGAATACTTGATGGATCCGTCGTCACGGCGACGAGCAGGATCACGCCGATGTAGATCTGCTGGATGGGTACCTGGACGCCCGAGATGGTCAAGGCGACCTGCAAGATGCCCAGCGATGCTGCACCGATGAGGGTTCCGACGATCGACCCTCGACCACCCTTGAGGTAGTTGCCACCGATGATCGCGGCGGCGAAACTGGCCAGCAGGACGGTTGATCCGGCCGTTGGGTCTGCCGTGGTGCGCTCGAGGGTATTGATCACGCCGGCGAGCGCCGACACGAAGCCGGAGATCATGAAGCCGGTGAAAATGCGCCGGTTGACGGGGATACCGGCGTCGCGAGCCGCTTGACGGTTGCCGCCCACGGCGAAGAACTCACGACCGGCCTTGACGCGGGATACGAAAACCTGGATCGCGATGAAGACCAGGATGAAGATGAGGATGCGAGGCGTGAGTGGGCCGATCAGCGGTTGACCGAAGGCGATGCCGGCGTCCTTATCGGCAAGGCTCACCGGCGCCTCGTTGGACAGCACGAACGCTAATCCGCGTAAGGCGAACAGCGTGCCGAGCGTCGCGATGAACGAGTTGATCCCGATGACCGCGACGAAGAACGCGTTGATCACGCCGACGATGAGACCAGCGGCGAGGCCCGCGATGATGCCGAGGGTTAGATCCGGGATGCTCGCCATGATCACGCCGGCTACGGCGAGTGTGCTCGCGACACTCAGGTCGAGTTCACCCATCAAGATCACGGCGGTGAGGCCCAAGGCCACGATGCCGATCAGTGCGATGCGTCCGAGCGTTACGTCATAGGCGGTCAACGCCAGCGGCTCGGTGAGGGCGACGACGACGATGATGAACGCCAGCAGCGCGACGCCGCGACCTTCCGTGCGGCGGGAGGCGATGGTCTTGATGCGACCCCACGTGCCGGTGGAGGTGTTGGTATCCAGGGAAATGGTTTGGCTCATCGCTTGGCCACCTTCCTGGCCAAAGCATCGAGGGAGACAGCCAAGACGATCAGCACTCCTAGGGCGACTTGCTGGTAGCCGAAGCTGATGCCGGACAGGACGAGGATGTTGGTCAGCACGCTCACGAAGATCACGCCGAGGAACGTTCGGTAGACGCTGCCGCGGCCACCGAAGACGCTCGTACCGCCGACGATGATCGCGGCGAGTGCGCGGAACTCATACCCGACACCGTCGTTCGAGACCGCCGTGTTGGAGAAGGCCGCGAGAACGAAGCCGGCGATCATCGCCGCGATCGCGGTGACCAGGAAGGCCCCGATGATTACCAGCGCGGTGTTTGTGCCTCCGAGTCGGGTAGCGGACTCGTTGACACCGAAGGAGCGAACGAGGAAACCGAAGTTAGTCCGGTTCAGCAGCAGTCCGAGGATGATTGTCATGGCGACCAGGACGAGTGCTGAGTAGGGGACCGGTCCGATCTTCCCGAGCCCGAATGCCCGAATGGGGCCATCCGGTGGACCGAAGAAGATCGACCCTCCGGAGAAGAACCTCAGTAAGCCGAGGCCGATAAATGTCGTCGAGAGGGTGACGATGACCGCGTTGGCTTTGAAGATGCCCACGGCCGTTCCGTTCACGAGCGCGAACAACAACGCTGCTGCGAGCGCTGCGATGATCGCGAGGAACAAGCCGTGGCTGTTGCTGACCGCGATGAGGATCACGCCCGCGGTTGCTACTTGAGCAACCACCGATAGGTCGAGGTAGTTGCCGCTGATCACGACGAACGTCATTCCTACCGCGACGATCCCGATGGGGGCAGCGCGGTGGAAGACATCGGTGATGTTGAACAGCGAGCCGAAGCCGTCGACGAAGAGCAGGGCGAAGAGGATGAGGACAGCGGTGAAGACAAAGATGCCGTTCTGGGAAACCCAGGTCAGGATCCCTGCGAGCCTGCTGGCTTCGGTCGGGGCCGCCTGTGCTGCCGGGGCGGGCGTTGTTTGCTGTGACATCAGGCAACCACTTCCGCTTCTCCGGCGGCAAGGGACATCACGGACTGTTCCGATGCCTCGTCGCGGGTGAGAGTTCCGGTGATCCGTCCGTCACGCATGACATGAATGACGTCCGAGAGTTCCAGCAGTTCGGGGAGATCCGAACTGACCACGAGAACGGCCGTTCCGTTGTCGGCCATTTCCTTGACCAACCGGTGGATCTCGGTCTTCGCTCCGACGTCCACACCGCGAGTTGGCTCGTCGAGCACCATGAAGTCGGGCTTGCGTCCGAGCCACTTGGCGACGACGATTTTCTGCTGGTTACCACCGCTGTACTGGCCGGCTTCACGCTGAATCTCCGGCGGCCGGAGTCCGACCTTGTCGGCTAGCGCCTGAGCGAATTCGGTGATCATGCGGGAGGCCTTGAAGCCGAAACGGCTCAACTGCTGGCGGTTGGGGAGCCGGATGTTGTCCGAGACGCTCATGATGAGAGCGAGACCGTCGGTTCGACGTTCTTCCGGGACGTATCCGACACCGTTGCGAACAGCCGAGGTGTAGCTGGAGAGCGTCACCGTTTCGCCATTGCGGGTGAGGGTTACTCGACCGGAGGTACGCGTGTCGGCGCCGATGATTGCGCGAACGAGTTCGGAGCGGCCGGCACCCACGAGCCCGCCGAGACCCACAATCTCTCCGGCACGGACGTCGAGGCTGACGTTGTTTACCCGGGGCGCAGTGATGTCACGTGCGCTCAGCACGACCTCGCCTGGGTTAGCAACACGGTGCGACTCGAGGTCCTGCTTCAGTTCGCGGCCGACCATGCTGTCGATAACTTCCTGCGGTGTCAGGTCCACGATCGGCGAACTGAGTACCTGCTTGCCGTCACGCAGGATGGTCACGTTGGAGGAGATCTCGAAAACTTCGGGAATCCGGTGCGAGATGTAGGCGATGGCCATTCCGCCCTCTGCGAGACGCTGCAGCATGCGCAGGAGGTAGTCGGTCTCCGCGGGTGTCAACGTCGCGGTGGGCTCATCCAGGATGAGAACCCTCGGCTGGCGAGCGACGGCGCGGGCGATTTCTACGAACTGGCGCAGGGCGACCGACAGCCGCGAGACTCGCTCATCGAGGTCGACCGAAACCCCGATCTCGGCCAGTGCCGCCGAGGCGATCTCCTTGAGCTCCTCGTACTTCGTGAATCCGAACGTCGTGGGGAAGGCGCCGAGCAGGATATTCTCAGCAACGGTCATTTCAGGTACCAGGCTCAGTTCCTGGTGGACGAGTGCGATCCCGGCATCGATTGCCGCCTTGGTACCCGAGCCAACAGGCTCGCCGTAGACGCTGACCGAGCCGCTATCGGCCTCGATGATGCCGGCCATGACCCGCATGAGGGTGGACTTTCCTGCCCCGTTCTCACCGACGATCGAGTGAATCTCGCCTGGGGCGATCCTCAGGGAGACGTCGTCGACGGCGATAGCGCCACCAAAGGTCTTGACGATGTGCGAGGCCTCAATAGCGACCTCGGTGTTGCCTGTTTGGCCCACGTGTGGCTCCCAAAGTGTCCATCAGAAAGAACAAGCCGTGTGAACGTACGGTTTCACGGGTGTTCAGGACAAGGCAGGGGGGAGAAGCGTGTCCAAAACGTTATCTGTGACAGAACACTTACTGGGAGTCCATATACCGGGGGCCCCCGAACAGCGTGGGTCCGGCCGGCTTGTCGAGGTGGGACTTATCCACCGAGTCCTCGTCGAGGACGAACCAGATGGCAACGACTTCCTCGGAGGTTTCGTTCCAGAACCGGTGCGGCACCTTGGACTCGAAGGAAATCGAGTCTCCGGGGTGCAGAACCGCCTCTTCGAACCCGACCTGGACGCTGAGATTGCCTTGGATGACCACGCCCCATTCGCGTGATTGGTGGTGGAGGAAGTCGGGTAGGCCTGCGTCCTGAGCGCCAGGGGCGTAGTGCACCTCGAGAAACTCGGCTGTTCTGAGTGCCGATTTGGCTGTCAGCCGATCCCAGCGACGGTTCCCAAGGTTGATCGAGGGTCGGTCCGCCTTCCGGAGCACCACCCCAGAATCCTCGAGCTGGCATGTCTCGGGGCTCATCGGTATGACGACGCTAGCTGTCTGGCTCGACGCAGACCGCGACTCAACCTGGTCTTCGAACAGGCTGTCCATGCTGATGTCGAGGTGGTTAACGACGTTGTAGAGGGCTCGGACGCTGAAGGAGGCAAGTCCTCGTTCCACATTCGATACGTGGCTCGGGGAGACGCCTATGCGGCGGGCCAGTTCGCGCACGCTGATGCCTGACGCCTCGCGGGCCAGCCGAATTCGCTCGCCCACGATCGTCCACTCGGAGTCCACATCGGGACGCTCCGGAATTCCCGAGACCATTGTTGTCACCTCGATCGCGGAGCGTAACCGACGAGGGTGTGTTTCATGCCTGCATTGCTCGAAGACATGCTCGAAAGGTCAGTCGACCTATCAGTCGAGTAAAGCCTCTCTAGGAAGCGATCTTGAGTTCAACGACGAAGAATGTGCATGCTCCACCGTCTGTGGTGATGGTGGCTTCACCGGAGTCGGGCAGCGCGACCGCCGTGCCCGGTGAGAGGTGCCAGGTGCGGTCCTCGGCGTCCATGACACGACCGTTGCCCGATATGGCAAAGATCGCGTATTCGACCCCATCGGCCCGGAACGTTTGGGTTTCACCAGCCTCGACGCGCTGAACTCTCGCCTCTTTCCACGGGCCGGTCAAGACGGTGTCGATTCCCGATGCCCCCGAGAGGAGCAGATTGACCTTCTCCACGCTCACGTTGCACGTCCCCCATGCTCGTCAATGTGCTTGTGTGGCGTCGCCCGAACCACGACCAAATGGAGGTCTTCGTCGTCGTTGTTGGCGATGCCGTGCGGCTGACCTGCCTTCGTCATCACGAGGTCTCCGGGCACGACTTCGACCGCGGTGCCGTCTTGAGTGACAATCCCGGTGCCTGAAACGACGAAGTAGACCTCTTCTGCCTCTCCGTGGCGGTGCTCACCGATCGCTGCTCCTGGGGTTACGCGAAGGGTGGCGAATGACTCGCAGCATGCGGACATGGAGATGGCAGGCATGAAGCCCTTCCATTCCGTGGCCCCCACACCTCCGTGTAGTCCGATGATCGTCGAAGGGTTCGCGTCATCACACACGACGATGGGTCGAGTCATGCCCCTCCCCTCACTGTCGGACCGGTTCAACCGCGGAGATCGTCGACAGCGCATGATCATCCTTGCGAACGAGACCCCCGCATGTGCTCCTAGGTACTGTTCCACAGGACATCGCCGGCGTAAAGCGGTCTGGAGTATGTCGTGGCGTGCCCTCAAAGCCTCGTCCGTACTTCGATCATTCAGGTCGCGAACTGTTCTCTCCTAGGCAACGATGGCGTAGGGTTTGGCCGCACATCGGCGGTCCCTGTGCACAGGCATACACGCAAATATCGACGAAGGAGCAGTTGGCTATGAGCGCTGACAGGTTGGCAGGAAGAAAGGCACTCATCACCGGTGGTGCCCAGGGCATGGGAGCGGCCATCGCGAAGGATTGGGCGTCGCTCGGCGCTGCCGTCTGCGTTGCCGACATCAATGAAGAAGGCATCACTCAGGTCGTTGAGGAGATCAAGGCCGCGGGCGGCCAGGCAACTCCGTTTCTGCTCGATGTCACCAGTGAGGAGCAGGCCAAGGCGGCCGTCGCGCACGTGGTGTCTGAGTTCGGCGAGATCAACCTGCTGCTGAACAACGCCGGTGTCAACAAGCCGACGATCTACCCGAAGGACACCACGAAGGCGAACTACGACTTCATCATGGACGTAAACGCCTGGGGCGCGTTCAACGTGATGACCCAGGTCTCCAAGCAGATGATCGAGCAGGGCCCGCGCGACTACGTCTACAAGATCATCAACGTGGGCTCGATCCTGTCCCGCGAGGCCTTCCTCGATGTGATCCCATACTCGATGTCAAAGCACGCAATCCTTGGTCTGATCAAGGGTGGCGCCAAGGCACTCGTCGGCCACAACATCACTGTCAACGGCTACGGCCCCGGCGTTGTTCGCACCGAACTGTGGGAGCAGCTCGACAAGGACCTCGTCGAGATCGGCATGTTCGAAAAGCAGGGTGAGTCGATGGACAGCCTCGCCGAGAACATGATCTTGATGAAGCGCTACTCCTACCCCGAGGACGTCCTTGGCACGGCGAGCTTCCTGGCCAGCTCGGACTCCGACTACATGACCGGGCAGTTGATCATGATCGATGGCGGCATGGTCCTTCACTAATCGCGCCTACTAAACGCGTCGGCCCCTCGTGTGATGGCATTCGTCGCCGTCGCCCTGCCAAGATGAACCCATGGTGGCAACAACTCTCGATGGCAAGGCGACGG
>CAZVWA010000060.1:5337-7870 GCA_964631085.1 uncultured Rubrivirga sp. | reverse complement strand
GTCCAACCCCGAGGGTTCACGAAAGCTTCGAGTTCGGGCCCGGTTATCCCTGCCCCCACGGTCACTATTGCCGACTCTTCGTCGAATTCCATGACGCCGTTGATCTGATCGGTGGAAACGGCAACGACGAGATCGGCCTCGGGTGTGTCGATGCCGCCGGTTACCGACGTGCCTCCTCCGACGGGCACCACGCACACGCCATTCTTCGCACACGCGGTGAGAACGGCGAGCACCTGTTCGTGGTCGCTGGGGAACACCACGGCATCGGGTGCCCACTCAATGTTGTTCGAACGCCAACTCAGCATGTTGACGTAGGACATGCCGCGTGAGAATCGAACGCGCGATTGCTCGTCGGTTCGTGACTCGATGGACCCGAAGAGGTCGCCGAGCTCATCACTTGTGATCCGCGACGGACCAATCGGCACCTGATGCGGCAAAGGTGAGGGCTGTGGGTCACCGAGATGGGCCCGCGCGAAGGCGAGGGTTCGCGGATCGAGATGGCCGGTCATTGCACCGGATGAGGCAGCGTCGAAGCCTGCGCGCTCACCCCAGCGGCCCAACGGTGCACCCCAATCCACGGTCTCAGCCTGCCATGCGATCGGCCGCGCGATCGGCCGCGCGGTGGGTTCTCCTCCCGGTTACCCTGGGATTCGTTGAAAGCGTTTACGTAGGGCGGTGAAACCGGTGAACACCACGTACGTCCCTATCGGTTCGCCGTCGTCGGATCTCAGCGCCGATCGTCGTCGTCGCGAGTGGGAGGAACTCTCCGCCGAGAAACCGTTGGTCGACCTCGTCGTCGTCGGTGGAGGCATCACCGGCGTGGGCGTAGCCCTGGACGCAGCGAGCCGCGGCTTGCACACGGTCCTGCTCGAACGTGAAGACCTCGCGTTCGGCACCTCCCGATGGTCCAGCAAACTCGTGCACGGGGGTCTGCGATACCTGGCGACCGGACACGCCGACGTTGCGTGGGAGAGCGCCATCGAACGCGGACATTTGATGACCACCATCGCCCCGCACCTCATCCGCGCGCTGCCGCAGATCGTGCCCGTGATGACCGACACCTCCTGGGGGTCGGCCGCTTTGACGCGGGCCGGGTTCCTCGCGGGCGACGCCCTGCGCGCGAGCGCTCGAACTCCGGCGTCAACTTTGCCTCCGGCGCACTGGATCTCCCGCGAGAAGGTCCGCTCGCTGGCGCCGGCGATCGATGTCCCCGATGTCCGTGGCGGAATCATGGCGTGGGACGGACAACTCGTCGACGACGCACGCCTGGTTATCGCCGCCGCCCGAACTGCTGCATCCTTCGGTGCCCGCATCCTGACCCGGGTCGACGCGGTCAAGGTCACGAGCCACGGCGTCCGCATGCATGATCGGCTTTCCGGCGAGGAGTTCGACCTACCGGCGCGCAACGTCATCACGGCCACCGGTGTGTGGGCGCAGGAGTTGGACCCGCGGGTGCATGTCCACCCGTCTCGGGGCACCCACGTCCTTATTGACGCCCGACGTCTGGGTTCACCGCGGGCCGCACTGACCATCCCGGTTCCGGGCATGTCGGGGCGCTACTGCTTCCTACTCCCCCGCCCCGACAACGTGGTGCTCGCCGGGATCACCGATATCGGGGTCGACCGCATCGAAGACGTGCCCCGCGCACCCGCAGAAGACATCGAGTGGATCGTCGAGCAGGTCAACCGGGTCCTGGCCGAGCCGTTGTCCACGCGCGATGTCCTGGGCGCCTTCGCCGGACTTCGACCGCTGGTCACCATGGACTCCTCGGCCGATGGCGGTCACGACGCCCACGAGACGGACGGCCAAGAGACGTCAGACATCTCGCGCAAGCACCTTGTCTCGCGGTCGCCCGACGGCGTCATCACCGTCACCGGCGGCAAGCTCACGACATACCGCCGAATGGCGCAGGACGCGGTGGATCTCATCACCGATCGGCCGTGTCGCTCGCGATCGATCGCGCTCGTGGGCGCGAGCCCGGACCTGCCCACACGCTCCCCCGGATTCTTCGACGACGATCCCTGGGTCATGCGATACGGCGCCGAGGCCGACCGCGTGCGCACCCTGGCAGAACTGCTGCCCGACCCTGAGTGGGCGCTGACTCCGCTCGCCGAGCACACGAGCGCCGCGCGGGTGGACATCGTGCACTCGATCTTGCATGAAGGCGCCCTAGATGCCGATGACGTCTTGTCCAGGCGCCTGCGGTTGGATTCGGTCGATGCCGACGTTCAGCCCGCCCGCACCGCGATCGAGGAAGTCATCGATGCCCTCGCTCGCAGCGGCGTCGCACCTGCGGGTGTCCGCTGAGTACTGAGGATTCCCTCCGCCCAATCACCGTCAATGCCATCGGCATCGGCCTGGCGACGGGCGCCTACGGTCTGTCCTTCGGCGCTATCTCCGTCGCCAGTGGCCTTGATGTCTGGCAGACCCAGGCGCTGAGCCTGGGCATGTTCACCGGCGCCTCACAGTTCGCGCTCGTGGGCGTCCTGGGCGCCGGTGGTGGCGCCGTCGCCGCGATACTCACCGCGCTCTT
>CAZVWA010000060.1:0-5237 GCA_964631085.1 uncultured Rubrivirga sp. | reverse complement strand
GCTTTGGCGCTGGTGAGCGCTGCTGTGGCCATCGCCCTGGTGCCGTTCCTCGCGCCCGGGCTGCCCGTCCTCTCGGCGGCGCTGGTGGCCGTCATCGCCGAGCGAATCATGGCTCGGAGGGCGCGATGATCTGGCCGGCCGTAATCATCGGCTCCCTTGGTGCCTACCTGCTCAAACTTGCCGGCTACGTCATTCCCGAGCGGGTGCTGGAAAACGAGCGACTCAGCAGGCTGACCGGCCTGCTGCCGGTGGCCTTGTTGGCAGCGCTGGTGGCGGTTCAGACCTTCTCCGTGGGAACCGCGTTGCAGATCGACGCCCGGATCGCCGGACTCGCCGCTGCCATGGTCGCGCTGCTGTTGCGCGCACCTTTCCTGGTGGTTGTGCTCGTCGCGGCGATCACCGCCGCGGTGCTACGGGCGACCGGGCTGTCGGCTTAGGACCGCACGAACAACGACGACGCTTGACGCATCGCAGCGCGGGCGCGTTTGCGATCGCGAGCGTCGTCGTAGGCAATTCCCAGACGAAACCACACGCGCCAGTCGTGCGGATGCGCGTCGACTGCGGCGGCGTATTCGCCAAAAGCCGCATCAGCATGGGATTTCACCGGCCTACCAGAAGCCGTCAACTCTCCGGTGTACTCCGGGAGGCCTCCTTCGGCCGCGAGAATCCGGCCCATCTGCTGGGTTCTCCAGCCGAACCACAGTTCTCGCCAGATCAAGCCGACCCCCAATACGGGAACGACGACGATCGCAAGGGCGAACACCACCTGCATCGGATCACCGGAAACCACAAGCACCCAGGCGCGAGTTAGCGCGAGAGCGGCGTAGGCCACGGTGCCGATCACCATGAGAGCGGTGACCGCCCACACGACCGGTCGATTCATCTATAAATCCAGATAGGACGCGAGTCCGACGCTTACGCCCGGATGACCGCCAACCTTTCGAACGGCCAGAACCACTCCGGGCATGAAACTCGAGCGATCCAGGGAATCGTGCCGGATCGTCAAGGTTTCCCCTTGCCCCCCGAACAGCACCTCTTGATGGGCGACCAACCCGCGCAGGCGCACCGAATGCACCGCAACGTCTTCGATCGAAGCGCCGCGGGCTCCATCCAAAGATGATGTGGTCGCGTCCGGACTCACGCCGACCCCGGCCTGCGCCCGAGCCTGTGCGATGCCTCGCGCCGTGTGACCGGCGGTTCCGGAAGGCGCATCGACTTTGTCCGGATGGTGAAGCTCGATGACCTCCACCGATTCGAAGTACGGAGCCGCGAGCGCCGATAGATGCATCATCAGCACCGCACCGATGCTGAAGTTCGGCGCAATCAGGACTCCCACCTCAGAGTGTTGAGCGCACCAGGCACGCACCTGAGCCAGCCGATCGTCGTCGAAGCCCGTCGTGCCGACAACGCAGTGGATGCCGTGGGAGATGCAGAACTCCAAGTTGTCCATGACCGAATCGGGGGTAGTGAAGTCCACGACTACGTCACACGCGTTCTCCACCAGCGCCGAAAGTGGATCTCCCAGGTCGAGTTGCGCGACGAGATCGAGGCCATCGGCGTCATTCACCGCATCCACCACGGCGCGGCCCATCCGGCCTCGGGCTCCGAGGACACCTACTCGCGGTCGCTCATCTGTCACAACCCAAACCCTAGGCTACGAGCACTACCCGGCGAGATGATCGGCAATTCAGAGGGGCGGAATCGAATCCTATGGACGTTCACGAGGTCCACGGAGCCCCTTGCGTTCACCTCGAGAACGACGTCGCACGTGTCGACATCACGATGACGGGCGCCCACATCGCCCCAGCGGTGTTCCTCTTGGGTGAACGCTGGGTTTCGCCGTATTCCCTACCGCCGTGGCAACCAGCACACGCAACCGATCATGATCCGATCCTGGCCCACCTACGCGGGGACTTCTTCTGTCTTCCCTTCGGCGCACAGGAGGACGGCCCCCTGCACGGCGAGGTCAGCAACAACACCTGGTCTATCGATGCTGCTGACGCAACGGGGGTTGAAATGTCGATCGACACCCAAGACTCGAATGCCCACTTCACCAAGTACGTGCACCTCGAGCTTGGCCAGCGGGCGCTATACCAACAGATCACCTCACGCGGTTTGGACGGGGATTGGAACTACGGAATGCACCCGACGCTGGACCTGTCCGGCCTCGCCGATCAGCAGGGACGGATCAGCACCAGCCCGATGGCGCATCGGTCGGTGAATCCCACCGTGTTCTCCGATCCTGCTCGCGGGGAACACCAGATTTTGCAGATCGGTGCTGAGTTCGAGGACCTCTCGGCTATTCCGCGGATCGATGGCACCACCTTGGATCTGAGTCGCTACCCCACCCCCGAGGCGCACGAGGATCTCGTGATGCTCGTCAACGATCCAGAATCCGGACCACTGGGATGGTCGGGCGTTGTCTTCGACGGATACGCATGGCTGGCCTTGAAGGACATCCGGGCGCTGCCCATGACTTTGTTGTGGCAATCCAACGGCGGTCGATCCCAAGCTCCGTGGAACGGTCAGCATGTGGGGCGGTTGGGCGTTGAGGACGTGTGCTCGTTCTTTGCCACCAGCCGCGAAGCGGCACTGAACAACTTCCTCGGCGATCAGGGATTCACCACATACAAGTCCTTCGACCAGACCCATCAACTCGACTTCTCGACCGTGCACGTTGTCTTCGAGATTCCCGCCGACTTCGACATCATCGAATCGGTGACGCCTCTCGGCGACAGCCAACTCGATGTTCGCTCCCGCTCCGGAAGCAACGTCGTGGTCGATGTGCACTGGCGCTACGTGCTGAACTAGCCGATGGCCGATGCCGGCACGGGCGAAGAGGGTTCTATCCCAAGGCGTTGAAGGTGTGGGTTTCGTCAAAAGGTCCGATGGCCGCAAGGGTGAACGGGCCGGTAAGAAGTTGGCGAGCGACGTCGTGCACATCCGCGGCTTGCACGGAATCGATCCTCTCGAGTAACGCATCGACGCTCTCGACGGGCTCACCGTGCATCTCGGCCTTGGCATTACGCGACATTCGTGAACCGGGATCCTCTTGACCGAGGACCATTCCCCCCTTGACCTGACCCTTGGCGCGTTGCAGTTCCTCGGCCGAGAGTCCGTTCCGAGCTACGGATTCGAGCTCACTGAGGCAAACGTCCAACACGGTGTCGGCTTTGTTCGGTAAGCAACCGGCATAGAGGCCGAACACTCCGGCGTCGGCGAAGGCCTGAGCGTAGGAGAAAACCGAGTAGGCCAAGCCACGCTTCTCGCGGACTTCCTGGAACAGCCGACTGCTCATACCGCCGCCGAGTGCCGTGCTCAAAACGGCGGTCGCATAGCGACGATCGTCGCCGCGGACAAATCCTTCGGTACCGAGCATCAGGTGGGCTTGCTCGGTGGGACGCGACGTGATGCGAACGGGTGTGCCCTTCCAGCGCCGCTTCTTTGCTGCACGCGGGGCGCGGGGTTCGGCGCCTTGATCAAGATGATCGGCGAAAATTCGACGAACGTCTCGCACTACGGCGTTGTGATCGACATTTCCGGCGACCGAGACGACCATCGTGTCCGGGGTGTAGGCCTTGCCATAGAAGCGGCGAATAGCCGGTCGCGGCAAAGCCGTAATGGTGCCGACCGTTCCCAGAATGGGCCGCCCTAATGGCGAGTCGCCGAACATCGCCACGGCGAATTCGTCGTGCACGAGATCACCGGGATCGTCCTCGTACATCGCGATCTCTTCGCAGATCACAGCGCGTTCGGACTCGATATCGACATCATGCAATGTTGCATTCAGTACGACGTCGCACACGACGTCCAGGGCCAGCGGCAGGTGCTCATCGAGAACTCGAGCGTGAAAGCAGGTGTGCTCTTTGGTCGTGAAGGCGTTGAGATCGCCGCCCACCGATTCGATCTCCGCAGAGATCGCCATCGCGTCTCGCGTCCGAGTTCCCTTGAACAGCAGGTGTTCTAGAAAATGGGCTGAGCCCATCTGGGACGGCGGCTCATCGCGCGAACCTGCCGCGACCCAGACCCCCAGAGCAACCGAGCGCACGCTGGGCACGTATTCGGTAATGATCCGTAGACCTCCGGGGAGAGTGGTGCGTCGCACCACTCCCCCGTCGGCACCACGGATCAGCGTGGCGGTCTGGGCGCGGGCAGGCACAGTTACTCGGACTCGCCGCCGCTCTCGGAGTTGCCAGAACCCTCCAGGACCGGGGTCAGCGAGAGCTTGCCCCGCTGATCGATCTCCTTGATCTCCACCTGGACCTTGTCGCCGACGTTCAGCACTTCTTCGACGGTGTCGATGCGCTTCTTGTCGGTGAGCTTCTTGACCTCGGAGATGTGCAACAGGCCGTCCTTGCCCGGGAGCAGCGAGACGAAGGCACCGAAGTTGGTCGTCTTGACGACCGTGCCCAGGTAGCGCTCGCCCACCTCGGGCATCGTCGGGTTAGCGATGTTGTTGATCGCCGTGCGGGCGGCTTCCGCGGACGGACCGTCGGTAGCACCGATGTAGATGGTGCCGTCGTCCTCGATGGTGATGTCTGCGCCGGTGTCCTCTTGGATCTGGTTGATGATCTTGCCCTTCGGCCCGATCACCTCACCGATCTTGTCCACGGGCACCTTCACTGAGATGACGCGCGGGGCGGTCTCGGCCATCTCATCGGGAGCGTCGATGGCCTCGTTCATGACATCGAGGATCGTCATCCGAGCATCGCGTGCCTGCGTGAGCGCTCCGGCGAGGACATCAGCGGGGATACCGTCGAGCTTGGTGTCCAACTGCAGTGCGGTGACGAAGTCCCGGGTGCCGGCAACTTTGAAGTCCATATCTCCGTAGGCATCCTCGGCTCCGAGGATGTCGGTGAGGGTCACGTACTCGGTCGAGCCGTTCACCTCGCCGGAGATCAGGCCCATCGCGATACCCGCGACCGGCGCCTTCAACGGGACACCGGCATTGAGCATCGACATCGTCGATGCACATACCGAACCCATGGACGTGGAACCGTTGGAGCCGAGTGCCTCGGACACCTGACGGATCGCGTACGGGAACTCCTCGCGCGTGGGTAGCACGGGAACCAGCGCACGCTCGGCGAGTGCACCGTGGCCGATCTCGCGGCGCTTGGGTGAACCCACGCGACCGGTCTCACCGGTGCTGTAGGGCGGGAAGTTGTAGTTGTGCATGTAGCGCTTGCGGTTGTCCGGATTCAAGGTGTCCAGCATCTGCTCCATGCGCAGCATGTTCA
>CAZVWA010000059.1:0-7929 GCA_964631085.1 uncultured Rubrivirga sp. | reverse complement strand
CGCAGCAGATCGTTGACCAGGTCCTCGAACTACCCGAGAAGACGCGCTTCCAGGTCCTCGCACCACTGGTTCGGGAACGCAAAGGCGAGTACGTCGAACTCTTCCGACAACTGCAAACCCAGGGCTTTTCGCGGGCGCGCGTGGATGGCGTGGTCTACGGGCTCGACGAGGTTCCGAAGCTAAAAAAGCAAGAAAAGCACAGCGTCGAGGTCGTGGTCGATCGGCTCACGGTCAGCAAGGAATCGCGACGGCGTTTGACGGACAGCGTCGAGACGGCATTGGGTCTTGGTCATGGCTACGTGGTTCTCGACTTCGTCGATCTCGACGAGACCGATCCGCACCGCGAGCGCATCTACTCAGAGCACCTGGCCTGCCCACGAGACGGTCTGTCCTTCGAAGAGCTCGAGCCGCGCTCGTTCTCCTTCAACTCGCCCTTCGGTGCGTGTCCGGAGTGTTCGGGTCTTGGAACCACGCGCGAGGTCGATGTCGAACTCGTTGTGCCGGATGTGGACCTGGCGCTTTCTGAGGGTGCAATCGCACCCTGGTCGCGGGGAACGGTGTCCGGGTACTTCGCCCGGCTGCTGGAGGCGATCGCCGAGGAACTAGACGTGGACGTTGACGTGCCGTGGAAGAAACTTCCGGCGAAGGCGAAGAAGGCGATCCTGGGCGGCTACTCCGAGCAAATTCACGTTCAGTACCGGAACCGCTACGGGCGTCGACGCTCGTATTACACCGAGTACGAAGGCGTTATCCCGTACGTGAAGCGCCGGCATGCCGAGGCCGAAACCGACGCTTCGCGGGAGCGTTTCGAGGGTTACATGCGGGAAGTTCCTTGCGAAGCCTGTGCCGGCAGCCGACTGAAGCCGTTGACCTTGGCCGTCACGATTGAAGGCCGATCGATTGCGGACATCGCGGCGCTGCCGATCGGTGATGCCGCTGAGGTGCTTCGGGAACTCACGTTGTCCGATCGCGACGCGGCTATTGCCTCTCGCGTGCTCAAGGAAGTCAACGAGCGCCTGCAGTTCTTGGTGGACGTCGGTTTGCACTACCTGTCGATGGATCGCGCGGCGGGAACTCTGGCGGGTGGTGAGGCCCAAAGAATTCGTCTCGCTACCCAAATCGGCTCGGGTTTGGTGGGTGTCCTCTACGTCCTCGACGAGCCCAGTATCGGACTGCATCAACGCGACAATCATCGATTGATCGAGACCCTGGTCCGACTCCGCGACCTCGGGAACACGCTCATCGTCGTGGAACATGACGAAGACACCATCCGGACGGCGGACTGGATCGTGGACATTGGCCCGGGAGCGGGTGAGCACGGTGGCCAGATCGTGGTTAACGGCACGGTTAAAGAATTGTTGAAGAACAAGGAATCGCTCACCGGCCAGTACCTGTCCGGTGCCCGTCGCATTGAGGTGCCACAGGACAGGCGGCCTCAGGAGCGGGGCTGGATCACCGTCTCCGGGGCGCGCGAACACAATCTGCAAGATGTCACGGCGCGCTTTCCGCTGGGAAATTTCGTGTGTGTGACGGGTGTCAGTGGATCCGGAAAATCGACTTTGGTCAACGACATCTTGTACAGCGTCCTCGCACGCGACCTCAACGGCGCTCGCCTTGTTCCGGGCAAGCACAAGACGGTGAAGGGCACCGACGAAGTGGACAAGGTGGTGCATGTCGATCAAAGCCCGATCGGCCGCACGCCCCGAAGCAACCCAGCGACCTACACCGGAGTTTTCGATCACATCCGCAAGTTGTTCGCAGCCACACCCGAAGCGAAGGTACGGGGATATCAGCCCGGTCGTTTCTCGTTCAACGTCAAAGGTGGTCGGTGCGAAGCGTGCAGTGGCGACGGCACCATCAAGATCGAGATGAACTTCCTGCCCGATGTCTACGTTCCATGCGAGGTTTGCCATGGGGCGCGGTACAACCGGGAGACGCTCGAGGTCCATTACAAGGCCAAGACGATTGCCGAAGTCCTTGACATGCCAATCGAGGAAGCCCTTGTGTTCTTCGAGGCTGTTCCCGCAATCGCCAGACACTTGTCAACACTGGTCGACGTCGGCCTGGGCTATGTCCGAATGGGGCAATCGGCTCCCACGCTGTCCGGCGGTGAGGCTCAGCGGGTGAAGCTCGCAAGTGAACTGCAGAAGCGCTCGACCGGTCGCACCGTCTACGTCTTGGACGAGCCCACCACCGGTTTGCACTTCGAGGACATCCGCAAATTGCTCGGTGTCCTTCAGTCCCTGGTGGACAAGGGCAACACGGTGATCGTTATCGAGCACAACCTCGATGTCATCAAGTCGGCGGATTGGATCGTGGACTTGGGGCCCGAGGGTGGCTCCGGGGGTGGCACGGTGGTGGCTGAGGGTACGCCGGAAACGGTTGCCGCGATGCAGGGCAGCCACACTGGACGCTTCCTCGAACCACTGCTGTGATCGTGCTCGCACGCTGGTCCTGACGTACGCTGGCGCCATGGCTCGAGATTTGCGACGACGCGAAGTAATTGCCGGCGGTGGACTCGTGGCGGTCGGGGGCATCCTGGTGGCCTGCGGCGGGGGTGAATCGGCTTCGGAATCCACGCCGACGCCGAAGGAAAGTTCTGTTGCCGAGAGCGCCGAGACCGCGCAAGAGGCCGAGACCGCGGAGGAGATTGCCGAGGTCGAAGACACCGAAGCTCTCGGAGATGTTCTGACTTCCGTCGATGACGTCCCGGTCGAAGGTGGGGTGGTGATCGCCGATCCGCCCGTCGTCGTCGTGCAACCGTCCTCGGGCGATATCAAGGGTTTCAGCGCTGTTTGCCCGCACCAGGGCTGCCTGATGTCATCGGTCGAGGCCAACGAGATCGTGTGTCCCTGTCACGGCTCGCTTTTCTCTGCCGAGGACGGCTCGGTCATCGCCGGTCCGGCGCGGGAGGGGTTGCCAGCGGTACCCGTCAGCGTTCAAGGAGACTCGGTCGTCCTCGACTGAGGCGCGATCGATGGCCGATCCCAGCGACTACCGGCCAGCCTCGGGCACCATTCCCCAGGCGCCGGGCGTCTACCGATTCAAAGATGACCACGGTCGAGTCGTCTACGTCGGTAAAGCGCGATCCCTACGTTCTCGGCTGAACTCCTACTTCGCCGATTTCACCTCGTTGCACCCGCGAACGCAATCGATGCTGACGGCGGCCGCGTCGGTTGATTGGGTGGTGGTTGCCAACGAGGTCGAAGCGCTGGCGCTCGAGTTCACGTGGATCAAGGAATACGACCCCCGCTTCAATGTGAAATACCGTGACGACAAGTCATACCCGTATCTCGCGGTGACCGTTGGCGAAGAGTTTCCACGGGCGGCGGTGGTGCGCGAACCCCGACGTCGAGGGACTCGATATTTCGGACCTTACGCACATGCGTGGGCGATCCGGGAGACGCTCGATGAACTGTCCAAGGTGTTCGGTGTCCGCACGTGTCGTGACGGAGTGTTCAAGCGGGCCGCACAGTTAGGGCGGCCCTGCCTGCTCGGCTACATCGACAAGTGCGCGGCACCGTGTGTGGGCCGAGTCACCGAAGATGAGTACCGCGAGCGCGTAGACGACATGTGTCGATTCCTCGCCGGCAATACACATTCGTTCGTCAGGTCGATGGAAGCGTCGATGAAGGATGCGTCGACCAGGCAGGAGTACGAGGAGGCCGCGCGTTGGCGCGATCGAGTCGGCGCTTTGACGCGAGCAATGGAACGCAACGCGGTGGTTCTTGGGGACGGCACGGATGCTGATGTCGTGGCTCTGCACGACGACGCCCTTGAGATCGGCGTCCAGGTCTTCCATGTGCGCTCGGGCCGCTTGATCGGTGAACGGAGCTTTATCGTCGAGAAAGCAGAGGACCTGCCTCTGGGGGGTTACGTCGAGCGGGTGCTGCAGCGGCTGTATGCCGGACGCGATGGCGTCGACATCGACAGCGCACGTCCTCCGAAGGAAATCTTGGTGTCCAATGCGCCAATTGCAGAGGATGCGATCACGCAATGGCTGCAGGACCGACGTGGCTCGTCCGTGGACATCCGTGTTCCTCGACGGGGTGACAAACGAGTCCTGATGGATACGGCTAAGGCCAATTCCGCGCAAGCCTTGATGCGTCATCGAATGAAGCGATCCAGCGATCTGACCGCTCGCAGCGAAGCGCTCGCCGAACTCCAGGATTACCTTGATCTAGCCGAGGCGCCTTTGCGTATCGAGTGCATCGACATCTCGACCCTCCAGGGCACCGACACTGTTGCGTCGCTGGTGGTCTTCGAAGACGGCCTACCTCGCAAGAAGGACTACCGGACTTTCGTCATCCGAACCGAAGGTGCCGACGATCTCACTTCGGTCCGCGAGGTAGTGGAACGACGTTTCTCGCGCAACCACAAGTCCCCGGATGCCGATGACCAGGCTCAGCAGGCAGGCGTCGAGGAGCCGCGCAAGGCGTTCGCCTATCCGCCCGGCCTGCTCGTCATCGACGGTGGCGCTCCACAGGTCAATGCTGCTCAGCAGGCGTTGACCGAGTGTGGAATGGGAGATGTGCCCGTAATCGGTTTGGCCAAGCGCCTTGAGGAGGTGTGGACGCCGGAATCGGCGGACCCGGTGATCTTGCCGAGGACAAGCGAGGCGCTGTACTTGCTCCAACGGGTGCGCGATGAAGCGCACCGCACGGCAATCGGATTCCATCGCAAACGTCGATCGGCTCGCCAGCGCCGCAGTGCCTTGGACGATATACCCGGCTTGGGGGAGAAGAAGGCCGCCGCGTTGCTCAAACACTTCGGATCGGTGAAGGCCATCAAGGCGGCCAGCCTGGATGAATTGCAGCGGGTGCCCGGAATTGGGCCGAGCGTGGCCGCGACCGTTCAGCAGGCGCTAGCGTCCTCACCATGACGAGGTCTTTGTGACGTGGTTGCCATGAATACGGAAGCGTTTGATGTCCTGCTCGTGACCGGAATGTCGGGTGCCGGGCGTTCAACGGCAGCCCGCGCACTCGAAGACGCCGGATGGTTCGTCATAGACAACATCCCCCCGATGCTCATCGGCTCGGCGATCGATGTCGCCGTCGAGAACCCCGACGTTCATCGCGTGGCCGTCGTGGTTGATGCGCGGGGAGGGTCCTTTTTCCCTCAATTGACCGAAGCGATGACGGTGTTGCGCGCGAAGGGTGTTCGACTGCAAGTGCTCTTCTTGGAGGCTTCTGAGGAGTCCCTCGTTCGACGATTCGAGTCCTCTCGGCGCCCGCATCCGCTTCAAGAAGGCAACAGAATCCTCGATGGGCTCCGCCGTGAGCGACTCGTCCTAGGTGACCTTCGCTCCGATGCCGACCTCGTCATCGACACGACCAACCTCAACGTTCACGAGTTGCGGCGTGCGATCGACTCAGCTTTCGCCGAGCCTGACGAACGTTTGCGGATCACCGTCATGTCTTTCGGGTTCAAGCACGGCATACCTGTGGATGCGGACATGGTTGCCGACGCACGATTTCTTCCCAATCCGTACTGGGACGAGAATCTGCGGGACCTCACGGGTCAAGATCCCCGTGTCTCATCCGCCGTCCTTGCCGGAGAGGGTGCCCAGGAATTCATCGACCACCTCGCCGCTCTTGTGCGCACCACGCGTGACGGCTACCTGCGCGAGGGCAAGCGATTCGTGACAGTGGCCGTTGGTTGCACGGGCGGCAAACACCGCAGTGTGGCGCTATCCGAGGCGCTGGCAGGGATGCTCGAGTCTCCCGACGCGGTCGTGGGTGTCGAGCACAGAGATCTCGGCAAGGAGTAGGTCGTGGACGCGGGTATCGCACCTGAGTCCTCGTCACCGTCGGTCGTCGCACTCGGTGGCGGGCATGGCCTCGCGGTCAGTCTTCGAGCGTTGCGGCGGGTTACCGATCGGATCACGGCAGTCGTGGGTGTCGCGGACGACGGCGGGTCCAGTGGTCGTTTGCGCCGTGAGTTCGGTGTGCTACCCCCGGGCGATCTGCGAATGGCGCTTGCCGCATTGTGCGCTGAGGATCCAGCGGCCCGCCGGTGGGCGGACGTGCTGCAGTTCCGATTCGATGGCGACGGCGAACTCGCTGGACATGCGGTGGGCAACGTGTTGATGGCTGCCCTGTGGGAACGCACCGGGGACCCGGTTGTCGGACTCGATGAAATGGGTGCGTTGCTGGGTGCCGTGGGGCGGGTATTGCCCTGCAGCACGGACCCACTTCACATCGTGGCGGAGATTCGTGGTCACGATCCGACAGCACCCACGCTCGTGAGCGAAGTTCGTGGCCAGGTAGAGGTCGCCACGACTCCGGGAAGGGTTGAGCGTGTGTGGCTCGATCCGTCGAACGCGCACGTGTGCCCGGAAGCTTTGTCCGCACTCGACGCGGCCGATGCCGTGGTCGTGGGCCCTGGTTCGTGGTTCACCTCTGTGATGCCACACCTGGTGCTTCCTGAACTCGCTTCCCGCATCGCGGCCGCTCCGGGCACGAGGATCCTCGTCCTCAATCTCGATCCGCAAGAAGGTGAGACGGGCGGATTCTCGCCGGCCGAGCACATCGACGCCATTGCATCCCATGCGCCGCAGATTCAGTTCGACGTCGTGATTGCCGACAGTCTTCACTTGGCGGAGGCGTCTGTGCGCCGGGATCTGCAGGCCGCGTGTACGCGGTGGGGAAGCGATGTTCGGTTCTTCGACGTCGCGGACACAGCCGATAGGCACGACCCCGCGAAGTTGGCGCGGGCTTTCGATACGGTTCTCGCCTGATGACGGGAGGAAGTTCCACCATGGCGATGACCGCCGCAGTCAAGGATGAGCTCAGCCGAGTGGAAGTCACGAAGACGTGCTGCCGCAAGGCGGAGGTGTCGTCCTTGCTGCGTTACGGCGGGGCACTCCACCTCGTCAGCGGTGCGATCGTCATCGAGGTGGAAGTCGATGCCGGTGCTATCGCCCGACGCCTGCGCAAGGACATCTTCGATATCTACGGCCACGACAGCGAGGTCTCGATGGTTCAGGCCAGCGGGATCCGAAAGGGCACTCGGTACGTCGTCCGCGTCACGCAGGGCGGGGAGGCCCTTGCCAAGCAAACGGGCATCGTCGATGGCAGCGGGCGCCCGGTGCGCGGCCTGCCTCCTGCGATCGTCGCCGGGGGATTGTGCGACTGCGAGGCCGCATGGCGAGGCGCGTTCCTGGTCCACGGTTCGCTGACCGAACCTGGGCGCTCGAGCTCGCTGGAGGTCACCGCTCCCGGCCCCGAAGCAGCCTTGGCTCTAGTGGGGGCGGCACGACGCCTGGGGATCTCGGCCAAATCCCGCGAGGTGCGAGGCGTTGATCGAGTGGTGATTCGAGACGGCGACGCGATCGGGGCCCTGTTGACCCGGATGGGGGCTCACGAATCAGTGCTCGCCTGGGAGGAACGGCGGATGCGTCGTGAGGTCCGGGCGACCGCCAATCGGCTGGCGAATTTCGACGACGCCAATCTGCGCCGTTCGGCACGGGCCGCTGTGGCCGCGAGTGCCCGAGTGGGCAGGGCGTTGGAGATCCTCGGTGAGGACGTGCCCGATCACCTCGTGGTTGCGGGACGTTTGCGGATGGACAACCAGCAGGCAAGTTTGGAGGAGCTGGGAGCCTTGGCTGATCCGCCCATGACCAAGGACGCCATCGCCGGGCGGATCAGGCGACTGTTGGCCCTCGCCGACAAACGTGCAGGGGAGTTGGGCATCCCGGACACCGAGGCTGCGCTCGCCGACGCGGACCTCGCGGACGATTGACCGGTCAGCCTGCGCGTCAGCGAGGCGGCGTCACACGAACGTAACCTGCGTCACTAGAATGTAAGCGCTGTCTTACCTAAGACGGATAGGCCGGGACACAACGGCACGTATGCACACGCTGAGACAACACTAGGAGACCCCTGTGGCCATCAAGGTCGGCATCAACGGATTCGGACGTATCGGCCG
>CAZVWA010000058.1:0-8631 GCA_964631085.1 uncultured Rubrivirga sp. | reverse complement strand
CGCGTCATCGACATCAATCTCAACGGTGTCTTCTACTCGGTTCGCTCGGTCCTGCCCGCGATGATGGAGCAGAAATCCGGATCGCTGATCTTGCAGTCCTCGCTCGCCGGCCTCAAGGGGATGGCTAACCTCGCGTCCTATTCCGCAGCAAAGGGCGGTGTCATAGGCCTGACTCGTCAGGTGGCCGTGGAGTACGCCTCATACGGCATTCGCTGCAATGCCATCTGCCCGGGAACCATTGACACTCCCCTCGTGCGCGAGGCTTACCGGCAGCGCTTTGGCGAGGAGGGTGCAGCCGCGGCTATCGAGCGCCGCGCCCAGGACTATCCGATGGGACGGCTGGGTGACCCTTCAGACATCGCGAACTACGCGACCTACTTGGCCAGTGACGAGTCCCGCTGGGTGACCGGCACAGTGCTGGCGATTGATGGGGGCGTCAATGCCCGAATGTGACGGGGAACTATCCGGCCGCGTTGCTGTCGTTACTGGTGCCGGCATGGGTATGGGCGAAGCCATTGCGCACACCCTCGCCGCGGCCGGAGCGCACGTGGCCGCGTTCGACGTCAATACCGAGGCGGGTGAGAGCGTCGTCGAAGCAATCACTGCAGCCGGCTGCGCCGCGCACTTCGGTCGAGTGGACGTGTCTGACAGTGCGCAGGTCCGCACTGCGATCGACGATGTCATGGACCGGTATGGACGTCTTGACATTGCGGTGAATAACGCGGCCATCGCTCCGGATGACAAACCCACGGCGGAGTTCGATGAGGACTACTGGGATCGACTGATCGCCGTTGATCTAACCGGCGTCGCGCTGTGCATGAAGTACGAGATCCGCGCGATGCTCGCAGCCGGCAATGGCGGATCCATCGTGAACTTGTCCTCCATTCGAGGCTTTCGACCAGGTGTAGGCAAAATCGCCTACGCCGCTGCGAAGCACGGAGTGAACGGAGTGACGAAGGTCGCGGCAATGGAATACGGAGAGTCCGGGATCCGGGTCAACGCCGTAGCTCCCGGCGCGGTCGAGACTCCGATGCTGCGGGCAACCCTGGAAAGCCGAGGGGACGACATCTCTCAGTACACGAAGTCGTCGAGTCTGCTCGGCCGATTGGGCGCACCTCAGGACATCGCCGACGCGTGCCTGTGGTTGGCCTCCGACCGATCTTCGTACGTAACCGGAACGACCATCCACGTGGACGCAGGGCTCGCGCAGGCTCGCTGAATTCTGGGCTCGCTAGCTGACTAGTTCGAGAAGTGTGGCGTTGGCCATGCCACCGCCCTCGCACATCACTTGCAGTCCCCGTTGTGTGCCCGTCCTGTTCATCGAATGCACGAGGGTGGTCATTAGCCGAGCTCCAGTAGCACCCAACGGATGACCAAGCGCGATGGCACCACCGAGTGGGTTGGTGGCCGACAGATCCGCATCGAGTTCCTTCGCCCACGCGAGGACCACCGGCGCGAACGCCTCGTTAACCTCGAAGTGTCCGACGTCCGACATCGTCAAGCCCGCCTTGTCGAGGATGCGCGATGTCGCGGGAATCGGCCCAGACAACATGAACCGCGGGTCTGATCCAACGACGTCGATGGCTGAGATACGCGCCAAGGGCGTCAGTCCATGCTCGTCAACCGCTCTTTGAGAGGCGATCAGTAATGCGGCCGCACCGTCGGAGATCTGGCTCGAGACCGCGGCGGTCAATCGGCCACCGGGAATCAACGGTTGCAGCGACTGCATCTTCTCCAGCGTCGAGTCCGGGCGCGGGCCCTCATCGCGGGTGATTCCCTCCCAGGGCACTATCTCGGCGTCGAACAACCCTTCGTCAGCAGCACGAATCGCGCGCTGGTGACTTTCCAGCGCAAAGCGTTCCATCTGATCGCGGTTGATGCTCCAGTGTTCGGCGATGAGTTCGGCTCCAGTGAACTGCGAGAACACCTCGTCGCCGAAGCGAGATCGCCACCCTTCACCGCTGCGCGGCTCACCGAGCCCGGCATCTCGTCCGGCAGTTGTGGCGGTGCCCAATGGAACCAGGCTCATCACCTCGACGCCTGCCGCGATCACCAGATCCTGGGTTCCTGATGCAACCGCTTGGGCAGCGAAGTGTGCCGCCTGCTGTGAGGAGCCGCACTGCCGATCAATTGTGGTCGCCGGAACATACTCGGGGAAGCCGGCTGACAGGACCGCAGTTCTGGCGATGTTTGATGCTTGAGCCCCCACTTGATCGACGCAACCCATGATGACGTCATCAACTCCACCGGGGTCTACACCTACGCGCTCGACAACCGCAGACAGTACGTGCGCGCCGAGGTCGGCCGGATGCGCCTGGGCAAGGCCGCCGCCGCGCCTTCCGACGGGTGTGCGCACCGCGGAGACGACATAGGCCGGCTCAAGCACCTCTACTCACCTTCGATCCAGCGCGGCGGCCGCTTTTCCAAGAAAGCCTCCGCGCCTTCCTTGATGTCGCTCCCGTGGAAGAAAGCAAGGTTAAAGAACTGAGCAGTGTCCAACGCCTGCGGTGCTGGCATGTCGGCAATGAGGGAAAAGGCCTTGCGACCAAGTCCAATTGCAAGTGGACTGTTCTTTCCGAATGCTCGGGCATACTCGTCAGCTGCATTCCACATCGCACTAGCGTCGTCGTATACGTGTCGCACGAACGCGAGCCGGTGCGCTTCCTCGGCGTCAATAACCTCACCCGTCAACATCATCTCAAGGAGCACTTTGCGGGGCATGCTTCGCACCAGATGGGCGACAATGATCATCGGAAACATTCCGATCTTGACCTCAGGCATGCTGAAACGTGCGCGCCGAGTCGCCAAGACCACGTCGCACATTCCGGCCAGACCCATACCTCCGGCGTAGGCCGGTCCGTCGACCAGCGCAATAACCGGTTTCGGTGCATCGAGCATGCGCTGGTGCACATCGACAATGGCGGCCGGCCAGGCGTAGGCCGCCTCCGCCGGCATCTGTGTGAGGTTCTGCATTTGCCGCAAGTCGCCTCCGGCGCAAAAAGCCTCTCCGTTGGCCGCCAGTGCGATCGCGCGGATCTGCGGATCGACGAAGAAATCCTCGAAGGCCGCGAGCAAGGCTTCGGCAAGCGGGCCGTCCAAGGGATTGCGCACCTCAGGACGGTTCAAGGTGACGACACCCAGGGAACCACGACGGTCGATGAGGATCGGATCAGTACTCATGGACACCTAACTCTCCCACCTCGGGTCCGGCCGTCGCGACGCTAGATGTGGCGCGTCAATAGGTAGACGAAGCAACCAGGTGTACATGACCTTGCCCAGGTGGTCCGATCGCAAGGACATCGTTCCGCCGCCATCCAGCGCCCGCGTGAGAACGAAGTTCAACGCGTGGATGTTCGGCATCTCGTAGCGCGTGACAGTTCCTTTCACTAAATCACCGAAATGCTCAGCGACTCGTTCGGCTGTCACATGCTCACGGAGCAAGGCAAAGCACTCAGCGTCGTACGCGATGAGTCCGACATTGCACGTATCACCCTTGTCACCTGACCTTCCGTGGGCCAGATCAGCGACGCAAGTCACGACTTGAGTATCCATCAGGCCTCAATCCATGAGACCGATTGCTGGATGAATTCACGCGGCACCAAGGCCGGCCACAGTCCGTACAACTCCTTCACGGGTGGGCGGGTACCGATGCCGCTTACTCCCGCAGGACCGTTGTTGTACAACGGGACGCTTTCGGTAAACACCTTGCGGGCCTCCTCTGCCGTGGGGCAGCGAGCGGCGAAACGCACGACCACTTCATCGATGTCGGGGGCGTTCGGCACCGGTATCGCGCTAGGCCCCCATGCGGAGTTTCGACCGATGTACTCCACGATGGTGTCCTGCGCTAGAAATTCTGCTCGTGCCAAGCGGTTCTGCAGGAACTCAATTCCCCGACGCGCCTTCTCACAAGCATGAGGCCACGTGTACGTGAACTGGGCTTCGCCGATAAATCCCGCGCGGTATCCCATGGTTGCCTTCAACGTGTCAGGCCTGGGCCTACCCGTGGCACCAGTAATCCGAACCTGGTTCTCACCCACTTGATCGAGAGCGATGTTCGTGAAATCAGCAGTGACATCGGCGGTGAGATAGGCGCCTGGGTCCAAGATCTCATAGATCATCTGCTCGCTGAGTGTCGCGACATCCACGCGGCCACCGGAGCCGGGGGTCTTCGTGATAACGGCCGTACCATCTTCGAATATCTCGGCAATCGGATACCCCATGGACTCAAGACTCGGGATGTCCGACCAGTCTCCATCGAATAACCCGCCGGTGGCTTGACCGCCGCATTCGATGGCGTGTGCCACCGCGGTCGCCATGCCCAGTCTCTGCCAATCATCGAAGCTCCACCCGAATTCGTGGATGAGTGGTCCGAGATACAAGGCGATGTCTGTTACTCGACCACACACCACCACATCCGCTCCCCCATCTAGAGCTTCGACGATGCCCTCGGAGCCGGTGTAGATGGAGGCATGGGTTAGAAGATCACGCACATCCGTCAACTCAGCCCCGGTGTCCATGTTCGCGAAATCGACTCCCCGCGCCAGGAGATCATCGATTCGGTCCGCCACATCGTCACCCGTAACAACTGCGATACGCAATCCAGCGATTCCCAGACTCGTCGCCACATCTGCGATGGCCTCCGCGCACGCCTGTGGATTGGCACCACCAGCATTGGTCACGATTCGGATGCCTTTGGATCGGCACGTCGGAAGAACTCCGCGCATCAGGTCGATGACGTCGCGCGTGTAACCGAAGTCCGGGTTCTTGGCCTTTTGCTTATTCAGAATCGACATAGTCAATTCGGCTAGATGGTCGCAGCACAGGTAATCGATGTTTCCCTGCGTCACCATCTCGATAGCGGGCTTGACGCTGTCGCCCCAGAAAGCCATACCGGCACCGAGCCGGACGACTTTCTCCGGTTCCGTCATGACGCGAGACCGAGCATCCGCGCCATATTGCCGCCCAGCACCTTTGCTTCGTCCTCAGGATTCAAACCGAGTGCCTTGATGCCAGCGATCTCTGCGACCGGATCGGCCATCGGCCAGTCGGATCCGTAGACCACCCGATCCGCGCCATGGCGTTCGATGATCGCTCGAATTCGCTCGGGCTCCAAAATCGCCATCGTGGGTGGCCACGACGTTTCCAAGATGACTCGCGAGCCAACAACCACATCCTCGGCGAGATCCAATTGGTGGTAAGCGCCGTAGTGACATGCCATAAGTGTCAGATTGGGGATCGCGTCTGCAAGAGCCACGACCTTCTGCGGGCTGCCACGCTCGGTGGCGGCAGCGTCGCTGCCCTCACCCGCGTGAGTGATGATCACGATGCCGTCGTCGGCGAGTGCTCGACAGATCTCGATCACGCGGGGATCGGCGAGGTCGATGCCTTGGAAGTTCGGGTGAAGTTTGACGCCGACGATTCCGTTATCGCGGATCGATCGCATATTTTCCTCAATCGTGCGATCGGGATGGATGGTTCCAAATGGCACGAATCGAGAGCGGTCCACTGCGCCGATGAACTCATTGGTCTTCTCGAGGTTCTTCGGCACCGTAGCTACACCGAGGCAACATCCATAGTCGATGCCGGCTTCGTCGAGTTTCGCCGTAAGACCGGCTAATGTCCCGTCACCCATCGCATCGAGTCCGGCGATCTTGACCGACAGAACTTGGGCAGCAATGTGGTCCGGCCACACATGGCAGTGGCTATCGACGATCATCCGACAACCCGCTGCACAAGTTGCTTGGCAAGCGAGTCGTAGATGACCTCCGTTGCGCCTTCATAGATGCGCAAGGGTCGTGCCTCGCGATAGAGGCGCTCGATCTTGGTGCCCCGGGTGATGCCGTAGCGACCCATGACCTGCACACAGCGATCCACGACACGACCGGCTGCCTCGGTGGCTCCGGCTTTGGCCAAGCTCGACAAGTGCAGGTTGCCGCGGGCATCGCGCGCCGATGCTGCTGCGGCTCGGTAGGTAAGCGCGCGGGCCATCTCGATGTCTGCCCAGGACTGTGCCAACTGCGCGGGGATTCCACCGAGCTTGGCGAGGGGAACGCCGAACTGCTCGCGGTTGGCGGCGTGCTTGGTGGCCTCCTCCAAAGCGGCCTGCGCAACACCGACGGCAGCTCCAGCGACCGACACCCGGAACGTGGACAGCGTTGCGAGGACGAGGCCGAATCCCTTGCCCGGCTCCCCGATTCGATGGTTGGCGGGAACGACAACGTCTTCCATGATGACGTCGCCGAGAACGTGCGGCGCGATGATCTGGTGCGGATGCTCGACTCTGACTCCCGGCGCATCAGCGGGCACGAGGACCAGGGAGTAGACCTTCTCGCCATCGATGATCTCGGTACCGAGCATCGTGTAGAAGTCGGCGTCGCCAGCGTTCGTGATGAAGGACTTATGGCCGTTGACCCGCAGTTGATCGCCTTTGGGCCCATCCTCAACGACGATCGTGGTGCTGATGGATCTCAGGTCCGATCCAACATCAGGTTCAGTCAGACCAAGCGCGGCAATCGCCTGGAGTTTTGCAACCTGCGGCAGCCACTGCTCTTGGAGTTCCGGAGCACCCGCCTGCACGAGTGCGTAGGAACCGATGCCCTGCATACAGAACATGGAATCCAGGTGGGCAGACTCGAAAGCGAGTTGCTCGCGAACGACGGTCACGGCGAGGGAATCGACCTCGTCCCACCGCCCACCGAATCGCTGCGGAACGGTGTATTCCGCGAGGCCACTGTCGGCAAGGAGGCGTCGAACATCGGGATCGAAATGATCGGCCTCGTCTGCACGATCGGCGTACGGGATCACCGCCTCGGCAACAGCACGAGCCTGTTCGGCTAGGTCCCGATACTTCTGAGGAAGCTCGAACAATTCGTCGCTCAAAGGAACCTCGAATCCGCCTTGTAGGTGTGGAAAGCCTAGTTAGGGCGCTGGTTGAAAGCTTGGCCGTAGATCGACGATGCAATGCGGATGCGCTGCATCGCTGGTGTCCCACCTGCGATTGCCCAGCCGTGGGCATCTCGATGCATGCGCTCGAGGCCGTACTCCTCGGTGTAGCCATTGCCTCCGTGCATTTGCATGCCGAGGTCCGTCACGCGCTTGGCCATCTCATTGGCGTAGCACTTGGCTACGGAAACCTCATAGGTGTCCGGGAGTCCCTTCCCCGCCTTGAGAGCGGCGCGCATGATCAGCATCCGAGCAGCCTCAACCTCGATGGCCATGTCCGCCACTGTCTGCTGGACGTTCTGGAACTCGTTGATTGGCCGGCCGAACTGAATACGCTCTTTGGTGTAGGCCACGGTCCGATCAAGTGCCGCTTGTCCGAGGGCGAGGCTCATCGTGGCGTTACCCATCCGCTCGATGGAGAAGACTCCGAAGAGCTTGTTGAATCCGCCGGCCGGAATAACGAGGTTGGCAGCCGGCACCCGAACGTCCTCGAAGATCAGGTCCGCCGATGCGATACCCCGAAAGCCCATCAATTTTTCCTGGGCTCCGAAACTCAACCCCGGCACATCCGAGGGAACGAGGATCGCACCGATGCCCTTGGCGCCCGGCTTGTCGTCCAAGCGGCAGTAGAGCAGGTAGTTGCCCGCATGGCCACCGCCGGAGATCCATCGTTTGGTGCCGTTGATGACGTACTCGTCGCCCTCGAGGCGAGCCGACGTGCGCATATCCGTCGCAGCCGAGCCCGCGTCGGGCTCTGAGATGCCAATCGCCACGCTGGTCGTCCCGTCAACCACTCCGGGGATGACCGACTTGCGCTGCTCGTCTGTTCCAAAGAACTCGAGTACCCGCACGGGACCAACGTTGGCTTCGAATACCTGGAATGCAGCCGGTCGGCATTCTTTGGCCAGTTCCTCGATAACGATGAGGGCGTCCATGAGCGGCGCGCCGGAACCGCCGAATTCCTCGGGTAGGCAGATCCCGAGGAAGCCGAGCTCGGCGAGGCGAGCGGACTCCTCAGCGGGCAGCGGGGTCCGATTCAGGTCCCATTCGGCCGCCTTGGGGGCATAGACCTCTTGCGCAACCTCCCGGGCCACCGAGCGCAGGGCCTCCTGCTCAGGGGTAAGGGTGAAAGCGTCGCTCACTCGATCCTCCTCTATGAATCTATGATTACCATAGCAAGGAATACCCCAATGCCGCCAAGAAAGGCCACAATTCCCTCGTGGACACCCAACAAGCCGACAACCCCGGCAGCAGCCAAGCCCTGTTCGACCTCTCCGGAAAGGTCGCCTTGGTCACCGGCGGCACCCGCGGCCTGGGCCTGGTCATGGCCTACGGCTTCGCTCAAGCCGGGGCCGACGTCATCGTGGCCAGCCGGAAGGCCGAGGCCTGCGAGCAGGTCGCAGCGGACATCCGCGAGCAGACCGGACGGCGAACCTTGGGTCTCGGCTGCCACGTGGGGCAGTGGGACACGCTCGAGGGAGTGGTCGAGGCGTGCTACTCGGCCTTCTCGGGGATCGACATTTTGGTGAACAACGCCGGCATGTCTCCGGTCTACGACTCTGAAGTAGACGTCACCGAGGCTCTCTTCGACAAAGTGCTGGACGTGAATCTCAAAGGACCGTTCCGACTGGCGGCGTTGATCGGTACACGCATGATGCACGGGTCGGGCGGCAGCATCATCAACATCTC
>CAZVWA010000057.1:0-8852 GCA_964631085.1 uncultured Rubrivirga sp. | reverse complement strand
GGGATCGACCGCGCGACGGGGGAGACACGCGGCCGATCCCGGGCCGGCGCCCGGGGTCTGAGCTACTTCGATCCTGAGCCGGAGCCCTTCCCGTAGCGCGTTTCGAACTTAGCCACGCGGCCACCGGTGTCGAGAATCTTCTGCTTACCAGTATAGAACGGATGGCACTGGGAACAAACATCTGCGTGGATGACGCCGTTCTTAGCAGTGCTGCGGGTGGTGAAGGTGCTCCCGCAGGTGCAGGTCACCGTCGTCTCCACGTAATCGGGGTGGATATCAGCCTTCACGTTCTCACGTCCTCGTAGTCGTTGTCCGGGTCGATCCCAGTCGCCCCCGACGGGCGGTGGGTCGTGAACCGGAGCCGCATAAGTATGCCACGGGCAGGGTTAGTCCTCTTCCGAGGACCCCTGAACCGACGGCGTCGTCTTTTGCACCTGAAGCAGGAAGTCGTAATTGTTGTCGTTTTCCCGCAACTTGCTCAACAGCAATTCGATCGATTGCTGCTGATCGAGGGCGTGCAGCACACGACGCAGCTTCCACACGATCTTCAACTCGTCGCTGGACATCAGGAGCTCTTCCTTACGAGTACCCGACGCGTCGACGTCCACCGCCGGGAAGACCCGCTTGTCCGCGAGTCGGCGATCGAGCTTGAGTTCCATGTTGCCGGTGCCCTTGAACTCTTCGAAGATCACTTCATCCATGCGCGATCCGGTCTCAACCAGTGCCGTCGCCAAGATCGTCAGCGAGCCGCCATTTTCGATGTTGCGAGCGGCACCGAAGAACTTCTTCGGCGGGTACAGCGCGGTCGAGTCGACACCACCGGACAGGATTCGCCCAGATGCCGGGGCTGCAAGGTTGTATGCGCGCCCCAGCCGCGTCATCGAGTCCAGGAGTACGACGACGTCGTGCCCGAGTTCGACCAGGCGCTTGGCGCGCTCGATGGACAACTCCGAGATGATCGTGTGGTCCTCGGCCGGACGATCGAAGGTCGAAGCGATGACCTCGCCTTTGACCGAGCGCTGCATGTCGGTCACTTCCTCCGGGCGCTCGTCGACCAAGACCACCATCAGATGGACCTCGGGGTTGTTCTCGGTGATCGCATTGGCGATCGCCTGCAAAACCATGGTCTTTCCGGCCTTGGGCGGGGAAACGATCAGGCCGCGCTGGCCTTTGCCGATCGGCGCTACGAGATCGATGACCCGCGTCGTGAGGTTCTGCGGAGTGGTCTCGAGGCGCAACCGCTCTTGCGGATACAGAGGCGTCAGTTTCGAGAACTCCGGACGGTCCTTTGCCGCCTCGAGGTCTGCGCCATTGATCGTTTCCACGCTGACGAGCGGATTGAACTTCTCTCGACGCTCTCCGTCGCGCGGCTGGCGAACTTGCCCGGTGATCGCATCGCCCTTGCGTAGTCCGTACTTGCGAACCAGGGACAGTGAGACGTAGACGTCGTTCGGACCAGGCAGGTAGCCGCTGGTGCGTACGAAGGCGTAGTTGTCCAGCACGTCGATGATCCCTGCCACGGGCAGCAGAACGTCGTCCTCGGTGACGACGGGCTCGCCTTCCCCGTAGCCTCCCTTGCGGTCCCGCCGATCGCGGTAGCGATCGCGTCCGCGGCGGCGACGACGGCCGTTGTCGTCGCGGTCGTTCCGGTCACCCCGGTCACCCCGGTCACCCCGGTCGCCCCGGTCGCCCCGGTCGTTCCGACTCCCCCGAGATTCAGAAGATTCGGAATCCTGATCGGCCTTGCCCTCGGATCGGTTGTCAGATTCCTTCGAAGCGTCCTTGGAAGCGTCCTTCGCAGGAGCCTGCGGTGCGCCGGCCTCACGCGAGGCCGAACGGGAGGAACGTCGCGGAGCACCACCTTGCTTTTGCCGCTCGCTGATGGCCGCAACGAGTTCCTGCTTACGCATTCCGCTCGAACCGGTGATCCCGAGCTGCTGAGCCAGTTGCTTGAGTTCAGGCAGAAGCATCGAGGCCAGGCTGCTGCCCCTATCGGCAGCATGCGTTGTGGTGGTGTCGGTCATGTTTTCCTTCGGATAACCCGACTCTCGGACAGAACCCGGGAATCGCTCATTGGTGGTCTTCAGCCCCCGGCACGGTCACCGGTTTCGGGGCCGCCTCACGAATCTTGGCTCACAACCCTGGGAGATCACCCTGGGCGGGAAAGAAGCCGGGGATTCGCCTGATGCACAAGGATCGTGCACCGTCCGGACTCGGACTGTCGAGGCGGTCAAACCGTACCACCCGACTGGTCAGACGAGGTCTATGGGGCGCTCCTGCGCTCCGACAGCGCTGATCGCAAGCTCATGCACCATCCACGCTGCGGTTGCTTCCTGGGATGCAGTCGCCTCATGGATGCGAGCTACATCCTCGGCCCGAGAACTCACCACCACCACGGACGGTCCGGCACCTGAGATCGCCGCCGGGACTCCACGACTGCGCAGCGTCTCCACGAGCGCGACCGATTCGGGATACACGTCGGACCGCGCCCGTTGATGAAGGCGATCGGACATCGCCTCCCACAACAGCTCCGGCTCCCGAGTCATCGCGTGCACCAGGAGCGCCGATCGGCTGACGTTATGGACGGCATCGGAATACGGAACGGATTCCGGTAGCGCTTGCCGCGCAGCCGACGTTGCGAGGCTGGCCGCTGGAACGGCGACGATGACCCGCAGGTCGCGATGCGGTTCAAGACGCACGCACCCGGGCGCGCCCGCGTCATCGAGCCAGGCAACAGTGAATCCGCCATGGAGTGCCGCCGCCAGATTGTCCGGATGGCTTTCCATCGTCGTCGCAAGCGCCAGTAGCTCGGCGTCGGTCATCGCAGGCTCGGACAAGGACGACTCGTCGACCATCGCTCGCGCGAGGACCATTCCCCCGATGATGGCCGCGGCAGACGAACCCAGGCCGCGACCGTGCGGGATAGCGTTTCGGCATCGCAGAACGAAGCCGGCCGGCTGCACGCCCATGGCCTCGAAAGCCCGTTGCATGGCTTGAACGACCAGGTGCCGTTCGTCGCGGGGGACGTCGTCGGCCCCTTCACCCGCAACTTCGACCAGGACGCCGTCGTCGTCCGTGGCCATCGCGATCAACTCGTCATACACCGACAGGGCTAAACCGATGGAGTCAAAACCTGGGCCAACGTTCGCACTACTGGCCGGTACAAGCACCCGTACCGGCCCGGAACGCAACTCGCCCATCAGCGTGCGCCCATCAGTCGACCAAACCCAGTGCTTGTGCGGCTGCCCTGACGTCCACGGGCACGACAACGGGTTCGGGCGCCGAATCCAATGCCCACTGCGGATCCTTCAAGCCGTTACCGGTCAACGTCGCAACGATCGTCTGGCCGGAATCAAGGTCACCTTGACTCTTCATCTTGAGCAGCCCCGCAACGCCCGCCGCACTCGACGGTTCGCAGAACAGGCCCTCGGTGGATGCGAGTAGGCGATAAGCACTCAGGATTTCCTCGTCCGTGACGGAATCGATCAAGCCTGCGGACTCGTCCCGAGCGGCGATGGCTGCATCCCACGACGCAGGATTGCCAATGCGAATTGCCGTTGCGATCGTCTCGGGAGTAGACACGGGGGCACCGGAGACCAGCGGAGCAGCGCCGGCGGCCTGAAAACCCCACATGCGCGGACGGGAATCGCTGAGCCCGTCGTCCTTGTACTCGTTGTAACCGCGCCAGTAGGCGGTGATGTTTCCCGCGTTGCCGACGGGCAGGGCATGGATGTCCGGCGCGAACCCCAACTGATCGATGATCTCGAAGCTCGCGGTCTTTTGTCCTTCGATGCGGACGGGATTGACACTGTTCACCAGCGCCACCGGATAGGAATCCGATAGCTCGCGCGCGACAGTAAGACAGTCGTCGAAATTACCGTCCACCTGAAGCAGGGTGGCCCCGTGCACGATCGCTTGCGCGAGCTTGCCCATCGCGATCTTGCCTTGCGGCACGAGCACAGCACTGATCATGCCGGCTTTCACCGCATAGGCCGATGCGCTCGCCGACGTATTACCGGTCGACGCACAGATGACCGCCCGTGCACCGTCCTCAGCCGCCTTGCTGATGGCCATGGTCATGCCGCGGTCCTTGAAGGATCCGGTGGGGTTGGCACCCTCGAACTTCAACCACACCTCGCAACCGAGGCTCTCGCTCAGCGTGCAGGCATAGACGAGCGGCGTTCCTCCCTCACGTAGGGAGACGACGGGAGTGGCGTCGCTGACGGGCAGCCGGTCGCGATACTCCTCGATTACGCCCCGCCATTGATGGGCACCGGACACGCTCACTCTTCTCCCTCGACGCGCATGACACCCACGACCCGACGCACGGTGTCCAAACTCCGAAGTTGCTCGACGGTCGCACTCAGCGCCGCGTCGGTGGCCAGATGCGTGCGTACGACCAGACCGGCATCAGCGCCATGCCCTTCTTGATGCACCACCTGGATGCTGACACCGTTATCCGCGAAGGCCGCAGCGACGCTCGCGAGCACACCTGGGCGATCGGCGACGTCAAGGTTGACGTAATACTCCGTTTGCGCGCGTCCGATCGGCAGCACCGGCAGGGCCGAGTAGGTGCTCTCCCCCGGGCCACGACTTCCACTGACTCGATTTCGCGCTGACGCCACGACATCCCCGAGGACCGCGCTCGCGGTCGGATGGCCACCGGCACCGCGTCCGTAGAACATCAGTTGCCCGGCCGCATCGGCCTCGACGAAGACCGCGTTGAAGGACTCTCGAACAGCCGCAAGCGGATGGGTTCGCGGAAGCATCGTCGGGTGCACGCGGACGATCACGCCTGCGTCGTCCGAGTCGTCGATCTGCTCGGCGATCGCGAGAAGCTTGATAACGAAACCCATGTCACGAGCAGCAGCCATGTCGTCGGCAGTGACATCGGCAATACCTTCGACGTGGACATCGCCAAGCGTCACGCGCGTGTGAAACGCCAACTCGGCGAGAATCGCCGCTTTCGCCGCTGCGTCGTGTCCGTCCACATCCAAGGACGGGTCGGCCTCGAGATAGCCCAGGGCGTCGGCTTCGGCAAAAACATCGTCGTACTCGACCCCTTGCTCGTCCATCTTCGTCAACATGAAGTTGGTGGTGCCGTTCACGATCCCCATGACCTTGCGCACTCGGTCGCCGGCGAGGGATTCGCGCAGCGGTCGCAGGAGCGGGATAGCGCCCGCCACCGAGGCTTCGAAGTACAGGTCGACCCCGTGCCGTTCGGCCGCCTCGAACAAAGTCGCACCATCCTCGGCAAGGAGCGCCTTGTTGGCCGTGACCACACTGGAGCCGGCCGCCATAGCTTCGAGGATGCACTCGCGTGCGGTCTCGATCCCACCCATGAGTTCGACGACGATGTCCGCGCCGCTCTTTGCGACTGCGAGTGGGTCGCCCGAGATCAGATCGGCTGGGATTCCCGGGCGGGGCTTGTTCACGTCTCGAACTGCCACGGCCGTGAGCCGAAGTGGCGCCCCAACGCGCTCGCGGAAGTCGTCGCTGTGTTCGGTCAGCAATTCCACGACCGAGGCACCCACGGTTCCGCCCCCTAACAGGGCGACCGTTACCTCTTCACGCGCCGACATACCCGCTCCTTCGCCTTGCGACCCGCACCTGCGGCTCTTACCGGGGCTACACCCTCTCAGGTGTGCGCATCGAGACCGAGCAGGTCCTCGGTCGTCTCCCGACGAATGATGGTCGAAGACCGTCCATCGCGGACGCCTACGACCCCTGGCCGAACCAGGTAGTTGTAGTTCGATGCCATGGATCGGCAGTAGGCGCCCGTCGCGGCGACGGCCAGCAGATCCCCGGGCACAAGATCGCTGGGTAACCACGCATCGCGAACGACGACGTCGCCCGATTCGCAGTGTTTGCCCACGACACGACACAAAGCCGGCTCGGCAGTCGAGGAGCGTGATGCCAGTCTGACCGTGTAGTCCGCTCCGTAGAGCGCCGTTCGGATGTTGTCGCTTATACCACCGTCGACCGACACGTAGGTGCGAACGAGCCCGCTGTCGAGTTCCACCGGCTTGACCGTCCCGACTTCGTACAGCGTGATGCCCGCCGGGCCCACGATCGCTCGGCCCGGCTCGAAGGCCAGGGCCGGTGTGACGATCCCGGCATCAGCGCAGGCCTTGGCGACGATCTCGCCGATCTGCGCGGCCATGTCCGAGACATCGAGTGGGTCGTCGCTCTCGAGGTAGGCGATGCCCATCCCACCGCCGAGGTTGAGTTCCTCGATCTCGATTCCCTGCTGGTCATAGATGCGCTGCGCGAGGGCAACGACTCTGCCCGCAGCGATCTCGAATCCCGATGCATCGAAGATCTGCGAACCGATGTGCGAATGCAGGCCTACCAGAGTGAGGCTGGGAAGTTTGGCGATCCGACGAACCGCTTCTTCCGCCGCACCGCTCTCAGCCGAGAGACCGAATTTTTGATCCTCGTGCGCCGTCGCGATGAACTCATGGGTGTGCGCTTCGACGCCGACCGTCGCGCGAACCATGACCGGCTGCACCACTCCCGCTTGAGCGGCCGCCTCGGCAACGCGTGCGATCTCTTCGAATGAATCGATCACGATCCGCCCGACACCGTGGTCAATCGCGGCAACGATCTCTTCCATCGACTTGTTATTCCCGTGCATGAGAAGCGATTCGCCCGGGATCCCGGCTCGGATTGCCACGGCGAGTTCACCCCCGCTCGCAACATCGATGCCCAGGCCCTCCTCATGCACCCACCGAGCGACCGCAATCGACAAGAAGGCCTTCGCCGCGTAGTAGACCCGCGATGCCCCCGCCTGGCGATAGGCGAGCGCGTATTCGCGCGCCCGAGAACGCAGATCGTCCTCATCGAGCACGAAGACGGGGGTGCCGAACTCCTCGGCCAGGACGCGAACGTCGACCCCGCCGACGGCCATTACTCCCCCGGCATCACGAGAACAGTTCCGCGGCCACACCGCGGAGTCCAGCGCATCCACGGCGGCTGCGGACGGTGCCGATACGAGGGCTCCGTGCTCGGAGACGAATTCACCGTGTCGGGGCCCGGCGGGGTGCGCGCGCATTGGTCAAGGCTAGGGCAGCAGTGCCGACGAGATACCGCTACGTGCCTGCGTGGGCCGGCTACATGCGCTCGGGCGCGCTCACCCCCAGCAGGTCCAGGCCATTGGCCAAGACCTGGCGAGCCGCCGCGCACAGCCACAATCGAGCCACGTGCAGGGGCCCGAGCTCCTCGTCCCCCCGCGGAAGCACCCAGCACACGTCGTAGAACCGGTGATAGTCGGTGGCCAAGTCCTCGAGGTAGCGGGCAATGCGATGGGGCTCGCGCAATTCCGCAGCACTCGCCACCACCCGCGGGTATTCGGCGAGCCGGCCGAGCAGTTCGATCTCTCGCTCATGGGACACAAGGCCCGGGTCGAATTCCATTGCCCGCCAGTCGATGCCGAGTTCGGCGGCATTTCGTAGGACCGAGGAGATTCGAGCGTGCGCGTACTGGACGTAGAAGACGGGGTTGTCGTTGGTCTGCCTGGTGATGGTCTCGAGGTCGAGGGTCAACGGTGAGTCCGCGGGATAGCGCGTGAGGGTGTACCGGGCGGCGTCGACACCAACCTCCTCGACCAAGTCCTCGAGGGTGACGATGTTCCCGGCCCGCTTGGAGAGTTTGACTTCCTCTCCCCCGCGGGTGATCTTCACCAACTGACCGATCAGCACCTCGATATTCGTATCGCTGTCGTCACCCGCGCACGACGCAACCGCACGCAGACGATTGACGTAGCCGTGGTGATCGGCACCCAGCAGATAGATGTTGAGGTCGAAGCCGCGGGCCCGCTTGTCGACGTAATAGGCGGTGTCGGATGCGAAATACGTGTACTCGCCGTCGGCCTTGATCAGCACCCGATCCTTGTCGTCGCCGAAGTCGGTGGTGCGCAACCAAACGGCGCCGTCTTGCTCGAACACGTGTCCCTGCTCACGCAGCCGCTGAAGTCCGCGTTCAACCGCGGACGACGCATGTAACTCGCGTTCGGAGTACCAGACATCGAAGTGGGTGCGAAAAAGGTCCAGCACCTGCTGCTGTTGACGCAGTTGTTTGGCGTAAGCGGCTTCCCGGAACGCCACCAGTTGATCGTCCTCGGACTGATCGAGAATGTCCGGGTCCTCCGCGAGGATCGCGGCCGCAAGGTCGGTGATGTATCCGCCGTGATAGCCGTCCTCGGGAACCGGTTGCCCGTGCGCCGCGGCCATGACCGACTCTCCGAATTTGTCCATCTGTACGCCGCGGTCGTTTATATAGAACTCGCGGGCAACATCGGCACCGGCGGCTGCGAATACCCGGGCGATGGCATCGCCCACAGCAGCCCAGCGAGTGTGCCCCAGATGCAGCGGTCCTGTCGGGTTGGCCGAGATGAACTCCACATTCACCCGATGACCCGCCAGAGCATCACCTCGACCATAGGTCTCGCCCGCCTCGACGATCCGCCGGGCGACCTGTCCCTGCGCGGCCGCTTCGAGTCGGATGTTGACGAAACCCGGCCCAGCGATCTCCAGACCCGCGATGCCATCGACCGCCTCGAGGTGGGCGACCAGAGCGCTCGCGATGTCCCGGGGAGGGCGACCGACTCGCTTGGCGAGCACCATCGCCACGTTGGTCGCATAGTCCCCGTGGTCGCGAGTCTTGGGGCGTTCGACGACGATCTCGACTTCGGAGAGATCGACATCGGCCGAATCGAGATCGGTGAGGGCGAGAGCGAGTGACCGAGCTATAGCGGTCCGCAACTCGTCGATGGTCACCGCGCGAGCGTAGCGACGAGGCGGTGTGGTTATGCTCACGGTAGGCAAGGCCCGATCAGCACCATTGTTCATAAC
>CAZVWA010000056.1:7185-8884 GCA_964631085.1 uncultured Rubrivirga sp. | reverse complement strand
GGCGACACACCCGGCATTTATCGAACAGGTGTTTGATTTCGTGTCGCGCGGGGCGTATTTTTCGAACACACGTGCACCATGGCGTGGGGGTCTGACATCGGCCCCACCTCCATCGACACCCGCCCGGACCGACGCAGGAGAGAGATAGCGATATGGCCAGCACCGTTCACGAACTCCCCGACGGTCAGCCCGACGATTCGGGTCTGACCCCCCGGCAGCAGGCGATCTTGCGGGTGATCGAGGAAACAATGGCCGACCGCGGCTATCCACCGAGCGTTCGTGAGATAGGCCAGGGCGTGGGATTGACGTCCCCGAGCTCGGTTGCCCACCAACTCAAGGCCCTCGAGGAACTTGGCTATCTCAGACGCGACCCCAACCGGCCGCGCGCCCTCGTGGTCGCCCGTCCCAGCGGCACTCCCGCTGCCGGGCCGACGCCCGCACCCATCTCCACCGGGGACGGGTTACTCGGATCCTCGGCGGTTTCGGTGCCTCTGGTCGGTCGGATTGCCGCCGGTGGACCGATCTTGGCCGAGCAGCGAACCGAGGACGTCATGCCGCTGCCCCGCGACCTCGTCGGTGATGGCGAACTCTTCATGCTCACAGTCGTCGGCGATTCCATGGTGGACGCTGCCATCTGCGACGGGGATTTCGTCGTCGTTCGCAGCCAGCCAACCTGCGAGAACGGCGACATCGTCGCGGCCATGATCGACGACGAGGCCACCGTCAAGACCTTCAAGCGCCGCGACGGTCACGTCTGGCTGATGCCGCACAACCCCGCCTACGAGCCCATCCTGGGTGACAACGCGCAGATCCTCGGCAAGGTTGTGAGCGTCCTGCGCCGTATCCGCTAGTCGCCCCGCACCGGGAATTCAGGGGCCAATTGATTCAAGCGGGTTAGGGCTTCCTTGACCACCGTTCCGTCGGTGGTGAACCACAGCGGAGGAACCGATGCACGCAGCGCTTGTCCGTACCCCGAAGTCGCCATTCGCGAATCCAACACGGCAACAACCCCACGGTCGGTCTCCGAACGGATCAGTCGTCCTGCACCTTGCGCCAAAAGCAGTGCTGCCCGAGCCAGCGCCACCTCGCGAAAGCCCGAACGCCCAGCGGCGTCGACGGCTGCCTGCCGTGCGCTGAGTACCGGGTCATCAGGACGCGGAAACGGAATGCGATCGATCGTGACCAGAACCAGCGAGTCGCCGGGGATATCGATTCCCTGCCACAACGCGACCGTTCCGACCAGGACACTCGACGGCTCCTGCGCAAAACGTTGGACGAGCGGTGCCACCGACTCCCCTCGTCGCTGCACCAACACCGGACCGACGTCGCCACTTTCCAGCACCGGACCAAGGCGTACGCGCAGGTAGTCCGCAGCGCGGTCGACGCCGTTCCAGCTCGAGAACAGGGCGAGCGTCCGGCCACCTGCAGCCTCGACGAGCGTGGCAAGTTCGTCCAACGCCTCCATTGAGGCGCCTTCTCGATCGGGAGGCGGCACGTGCCGGGCTACGTACAAGATGCCCTGGCGCGTGTAGTCAAAGCCTGCACCAACGTCTAGGCATCGGGTGTCCGGCGGCAGACCGAGCGAGGCGAGTACCGGTTCGAAGGATCCTCCGGCCTTGATCGTCGCGCTGGTGAGCGCCACGGGTTGTTGCGGGAACAGCGACTCGGCGAGCGCGTCTCCCACACTCAACGGGGCGAT
>CAZVWA010000056.1:5660-7085 GCA_964631085.1 uncultured Rubrivirga sp. | reverse complement strand
GCGATCGCAAAGTCATCCACGGCGTCGGCGAGCGATCCTTGATCATCGGTCACCCGTGCCGCATCGGTCACCAGCCGCTCCAATACGCCAACGGAGAGTTCGCCCGTGACCGCGCTGGTGATGCGATCGACCAACTCATGGGCTTCATCCACGATCAGCGCCGATCGTTCGGGCAACACCGGGATCCCTTCGATGGCATCTATCGCGAGCATGGCGTGGTTCGTTACCACGATGTCCGCCTCCATCGCACGAGCCCGCGCGAGCGCGGAGAAGCACTCCTCGCCAAATGGGCAGCGGCTCTCCCCCACACATTCAGCCGACGACACCGAAACCGACCGCCACACGCGTGAATCGATCTCAGCATCGAGATCGTCGCGATCGCCGGTCTGGGTGTGGGTGGCCCACTCGTGCACCATCACGGCCTGTTCTTCCAACGTGCCGCGCGCCTTAGGGCCTGCGTCGTCGATTTGCAGGAGCGATTCCTGGCCCGCGGCCTCCCCGATGCGCTGACGGCACAGGTAGTTCTGGCGTCCCTTGAGCACCGCCCACGAGACATCCATGCCGGAGTTCACGAGACGAGGAAGTTCGCGCTCGATGAGTTGTCGCTGCAATGCCAGCGTGGCTGTCGCCACGACAACGGGCCCGTGGTCGCGCGCCATCCGAGCCGCGGGAACTAGGTACGCCAACGACTTACCGGTTCCGGTCCCTGCTTGCACGACCACGTGAGTACCGGACACGAACGCATCCATCACAGCATCGGCCATCTCATGCTGACCTGGGCGCGACCGACCGCCCATGGACTCCACGATGGTGTCGAGTGATGCATTCACATCACTGACGGGTTCTGGGTCGCGCCCGCGGCCTTCGGGATCGGAGTCCGTCACGTCACTCGACGCTGGCCACGAGGCGGAGTTCTTGGGCGAGGACTTCGGGAACTCGGGCTTTCAGATGCGATCCGGCATCGTCGTGATCGATCGAGACCACCTCGCCTTCACGGTAGACGCGCGAGAGCAGGTCACCTCTGTCGTACGGCACTACAACATCGATGTCCGTCAAGCTCTGCGGTAGGTCTGCCTCGATCGCCGCCAACAACTCCTCCACACCAAGCCCACTCTTGGCCGACACCACCACGGCGTGGGGCTCAGCGCGCAGGACATCCGCGACGACTTCGGGCTCGGCGACGTCGGCTTTGTTGATAGCGATGATTTCCGGGACACCACCAGCTTCGATCTCACCGAGGACTTCCCGCACAGCGGCGATTTGCTCGCGCGGCGCCTCATCGGAGCCATCCACCACGTGCACGATGAGATCGGCATCGCGTACTTCCTCGAGAGTCGAACGAAAGGCCTCGACCAACTGGTGCGGTAGGTGTCGAACGAAACCGACAGTGTCGGACAGCGTGATCTCGCGCCCCTGAGGCGTTCG
>CAZVWA010000056.1:0-5560 GCA_964631085.1 uncultured Rubrivirga sp. | reverse complement strand
TGGGCGAAGATGTCCAAAATCAGCCACGTGCGATCGACGACCTTCACCTTGACGATGTCCTCGAGGGTTCGCAACTGACCGGGGCTGAGTTCGCCGTCGCAGATGACGGTATCCGCACCCGATGCAACGACTAGCTCACGAAGTTCTCGTGCCTTGCCTGAACCCACGTAGGTCGCGGGATCGGGGGCGTCGCGCCGTTGGACGACGCCACCCACGACCGCCGAACCCGCCGTTTCCGCGAGCTGGGCGAGTTCGCGAAGCGAACGCTCGGCTTGGGTGAGAGATCCCGTCGTCCACACCCCGACCAGTAGAACGCGCTCGAGGCGAACCTGTCGGTATTCGACCTCGGTGATGTCCTCGAGTTCGGTGGACAGCCCGCTGACCCGCCTCAGCGCTTGCCGGTCGAGAAGCTGTTCCTCACCCAATGTGGGTTCGGTCATCGGCGATCCTTCACTCACAGGCCGCGAGGCCACTGCAGCGTGCCCCGGGCGACGAGGGCGGCCGGACCGCGAAGGGTCAGTCGGCCGTCCTTTTCGATGTCCACCCACACCGTTCCACCGGGAACATCCACCCGATAGGCATCGCAGGTATCAATCGGCTCGGTAATCGCGGTCGCCCACGCAGCGGCGCATGCACCGGTTCCGCACGAACGTGTCTCTCCCACACCGCGTTCGTGCACTCGCATGCGCACGTGACCTGGTCCAACGCGCTCGACGAACTCCACATTCACGCCCTGGGGGAAAACTTCAGCGGGGGTCACGACCGGTGGTGCCTGGAGTGATGCCACATCGTCAGCCAGTGAGTCCACGAAAACGACCGCGTGCGGATTTGGCACATGGACAGCCATCGCATCCCACGTGCGATCACCCAGCCGAGCGGTAATGGGTACCGGTGACCCTTCGGCGGTCACCGCACCCATCCCGATGGCAATCTCCTCGGCTTCATGGCCACGAACTTCCGCCTCGATCAGGCCGGCACGGGTGGCCACCACCGTTGTGCGCGATGACAGTGATCCGGTCGCATGCAGATACCGAACGAAAACCCGAGCGCCGTTGCCGCACATCTCGGCAATGGAGCCGTCCCCGTTTCTGTAGTCCATGAAGAATTCGGCAACGTCGGCGTAGGAAGCGAACTCCTCGTCGTTGGCGCAGCGGACCACCCGCAGAACACCATCGGCACCTATCCCACGCCGGCGATCGCACAGCCACCGAACACGCTCGACGGTCAAGTCGAGGCGACCATCGAGATCGGGCAGGACGACGAAGTCGTTTTCCGTCCCATGACCCTTGACGAAAGCCACGTCCGAGATGCGCGTCACTACTTCAGCCTAATGTGCGCCGACGCAAGCCACGGGCTTCGTCGTAGGCAGCGTCCACGAGCTCGAGCACGTGAGGCCAGGCCTGAACCGGCGGCACTGTCTGATTGTGCTCGAGCATGCCCGCCAGCAGTTCGGGATCCGTGGCAAGCCTGAGCAGCGCCGTCACCAAGCCGGCATCGTCGTCTGCGAGTAGACCTTCAACCCCGCTGGTGACGAAGTCGGCTGTTCCGGACTGCGACCGCGCGACCACAGCCAACCCGGCTGTGCGTGCCTCGAGAGCCGCGATCCCAAAGGACTCTCGCACCGAGGCCTGGACGAACACATCCGACGTTGCATACAACGCTCGGATGCGCGGTCGGGCCAACCGTCCGGTGACGTCGATGACATCTGCAAGATCGTGACGTTCGATGTATCTATCCACCCTGCTTGATTCCGGCCCGTCACCCACGATCGTCGCGCGCATGCGACCACCCGATGCCGCGATCGCCCTATGCATGGCGGTGACCAGCGGTAGTACCCGTTTGCGTGGCGCTAGACGCAAGACGCTGACCACCCGCACCACGCCGTGCGGATCGGCAAGACGGGAAACCTGCCACTCGGCCGGATCGATCCCGTTGGGCAGAACCTGAACCGGCTGATGCAAGGCCTCGCCCACCCTGGCCGCTGCGGCGGACCCCACGGCGCTGAGGACCACTCCCGAACCCATACCCCAGGCGGTGCGATCCAAGAAGCGATTACCGCCCCGCGTGAACGCGTCCCACATGCTGTGCACGGTCACCACCGTTGGAACACGCGCTTGGCGCGCGGCCCGAACACCGCCCCAGGCGAACGGCGATGCCGCTCCGGCGTGGACGTGCGCAACATCGATGCGCTCGCGCCTGAGAAACTCCAATACGTGTTCACGGGTCTTGGGGTGAACGGGTAGATCGAACGGCAGGCGGGCCGCCACCCGAAGAACCGGAATACCCGAAACCTCATCGAGCCCGGTCCGGTGCTCGTTATGCCCAGGAGTCGCGGTGATCACTCGGACGTCGTGTCCGGCTGCACGCTGCCGCTCGGCCAGACCCTGTACCTGTGTCTCGATCCCGCCGGTGCGGGGCGCGAAGCAGTCGGTGATGTGGGCGATGCGCACGGGGTGACGCTACGGCACCTTGCCGTCGGATTCGATGGCGCTGCGACACAATGCGACCGTGAGCACACTGGTCTTCGTCCACGCGCATCCCGATGACGAGGCGCTGCTCACCGCCGGGACGATGGCCAAGGCCGTGGCTAGCGGGCACCGGGTGGTCTTGATCATGGCAACCGACGGGGCCGCCGGGTTGGCGAGTTCGGATGTCGGCGACCTCGCGGCCATGAGAAGTAGCGAACTGGCTGCGTCCGCCCGGATCCTGGGAGTCCATAGGACGGTGCACCTCGGTTATGCAGATTCAGGCCTCGCCGGCGATGCTCCGAACGGCTTCGTCGGCGCACCGGTAGCCGACGCCGCCTCCCGAATCATCGAAGTCGTGGACGAGGAGGATGCCGACATCGTGGTCGGGTACGACGCCAGTGGAGGCTACGGGCATCCCGACCATGTGCAGGTGCATCGAGTCACACGAGCGGCGGCTGCGGCGACGGGTAAACGCACGCTGCGTTTGTTCGAGGCGACCTTGCCCCGCGAACCCATTTCCCGGGCCGTGCACCTCGCCGCGCGCCTTCGTGCAACGCCCTCGGATTTCGATCCGACCGAGTTCGACGCCGCGTGGACGCCACGAGCCGAGATCACGCACCGGGTGAACGTCCGAGAACACCTAGCGGCCAAACGCGCCTCCCAGGCCGCCCACGCATCGCAGTCGGGTGCCGATAGCGGCGTGCGTACCCTGCAGATTCTCGGGGCACTCCCCAATCCGGTAGCGCGCCTGCTCCTTGGAACCGAGTTCTACGTCGAGGTCACAGATCCCACGATGGCCGGCACAACTCCGGGGTCGTCGTAGTCCCACCACTGGATGCGCTCATCGCGCGCGAACCACCGCTGTTGACGCCGTGCGAACTTGCGAGTGTCATCAATCGTCCGCTGTTTGGCGTCGTCTTCTGGGATGTCCCCGGCAAGGAACTCCAGGATCGGACCGTAGCCCAGTGCAGCCGATGCCGTCGGCGCTGTTCGCAGCCCCTCGGCCTCAAGTCGTCGGACTTCTTCCACGAATCCTTGTTGCCACATGTGTTCAACTCGCTGCGCGATGCGAGCATCGAGAACCTCGCGATCGATGCGCAAGCCGAATCGGATCGTCGGGTAGTGATCGACCGGTTCGGGAAGTGTGGCCACGAAGGGCTCCCCCGTCATCTCGATGACTTCCAAGGCTCGAACAATGCGCCTACCGTTATTGACCTCGATCGCGGCCGCTGCGGTGGGATCGACACGGGCGAGTTGTGCGTGCAGTTCCGCCGCTCCGACCTGGGCTAGTTGCTGTTCCCACTTGGCCCGAACATCGGGATCGGTACCGGGGAAGTCGAGTTCTTCGAGCACCGCACGCACGTAGAGACCGCTGCCACCAACCACCACGGCAATCGCGCCGCGACGATCGATGTCATCGATCACCGTGCGGGCCCGATCCCGGAATTCCACGACAGTCACAGCATCACGCGGATCCCAGACATCGATCATGTGGTGCGGGATCCGGTCCTGGTCCACGCGGCTCGGGGTGGCGGTCCCGACGTCCATGCCCCGGTAGGCCTGCATCGAGTCGGTGCCCACGATCTCGGCAGGTTGCTGCCGTGACATGAGTTCCTCGGCGACGGCGAGCGCGAGCGCACTCTTGCCGGACGCAGTGGGCCCGACAACGGCGATCACGGTCATGGCGTCGGACTTCAGGTGCTCGACGTTCACGCGATCGGGATGCCGATCCCCGGCATCCCGAGGGGCACGCCCGACCAGGCACCCGGTGAACCTTCGCGGCGATAGATGTCGACGACCTCGTCGGCCACCAGGTGATGCGGAGCGGCGTAGGTCACCTGGGCGATGACGATGTCGCCTTCGGAGACCGGGTCGTATCCATCTACGGCCACGTGCACTAGCCGGTTGTCGCGCGCTCGCCCACTGATCCGTTCGGTCCGACCGTCCTTGCGGCCTTCGCCACCGGCGATCAGGACCTCCACCTCGCGGCCCTCAAAGGACTTGTTTTCCTCCCAGGCGATCTCGTTCACCAGATCCACCAGGCGCGTGTAGCGCTCTTGGACCACCTCCGGGTCGATCTGGTTCGGTAGTTCGGCGGCCGGCGTACCTGGGCGCTTGGAGTATTGGAAGGTGAAGGCACTGGCGAATCTCGCTCGTCGAACGACTTCCATCGTTGCCTGGAAATCCTCTTCGGTTTCGTCGGGAAACCCGACGATGATGTCCGTGGTGATGGCGGCGTCCGGGATCTGCTCTCGGACGCGGTCGATGATGCCGAGGTAACGCTCACTGCGGTACGACCGGCGCATCGCTTGGAGGATGCGATCCGAACCCGATTGCAGCGGCATATGAAGTTGCGGCATTACGTTGGGTGTGGTGGCCATCGCCTCGATGACATCGTCGGTGAAGTCGCGGGGATGCGGACTGGTGAATCGAACCCGCTCTAGGCCGTCGATGTTGCCGCAAGCCCGTAAAAGTTCCGCGAAGGCACCGCGGTCGCCGAACTCCACCCCGTAGGCATTCACGTTCTGCCCTAGGAGGGTCACTTCCACCACACCATCGGCTACCAACGCTTCGATCTCTGCCAGGATTTCGCCGGGCCTGCGGTCCTTCTCCTTGCCGCGCAGTGACGGCACGATGCAGAAAGTGCAAGTGTTGTTGCATCCGACGCTTATCGACACCCACGCCGAGTGCGCTGACTGCCGCTTGGTGGGCAGATCCGACGGGAAAGTCTCGAGTGCTTCCTCAATCTCCACCTGGGCTTCGCGTTGAACCCGCGCCCGCTCGAGGAGGACCGGAAGTGAGCCGATGTTGTGCGTACCGAAAACGACGTCGACCCAAGGGGCCTTCTCGACGATCGTTCCTTTGTCTTTTTGGGCCAGACACCCGCCCACGGCGATCTGCATGTCCGGGTTCTCCCGCTTAATAGGAGCAAGGTGCGACAAGTTCCCGTACAGACGATTGTCGGCGTTTTCCCTCACTGCGCAGGTGTTAAAAACGACGACATCTGCCTGCACTCCATCGGCAGCCGCCACCAGGCCTGAACTCTCCAGCAAACCTGTCAGGCGCTCAGAATCGTGCACGTTCATCTGGCA
>CAZVWA010000055.1:0-9341 GCA_964631085.1 uncultured Rubrivirga sp. | reverse complement strand
TGATGGTGTCGAAGGTGTGCCACTCCCAGTTGTCTTCCTCGACGTTGGCGAGGGCCGCGCACATCCCACCTTGAGCGGCACCGGTGTGCGATCGCGTGGGGTAGAGCTTGGTCAGAACCGCAGTGCGGGCGCGCCCACTGGATTCCAGTGCCGCGCGCATTCCGGCACCACCGGCGCCGACGATGATGACATCGAAGGTATGAGTCTGCATGGTGCTCTCGTTCCTCGAGTTAGCCGATATTCGGGTCGAACGTGAATATGACGAGCGTCCCGAGAAGGATGATGAAAGCCGCTGAAACGTAGAGCAGCATCTTGAGCCAGAAGCGGGTCTGGTCGCGCTCTGCGTAGTCGTTGATGATCGTTCGCATGCCGTTGGTGCCATGCAGCATGGCAAGCCACAGCATTGTCAGGTCCCACGCCTGCCAGAAGGGGCTGGCCCAGCGGCCGGCGACGAACGCGAAGTTGATGCGCTGCACGCCGCCGTCGAGGATGTTCATGATGAACAGGTGGCCCAGGACCAAGAAGACCAGGACCAGGCCCGAGATGCGCATGAACAACCACGAGTAGAGCTCGAAGTTGCTGCGCTGGCGGGTGCGGCGGCCTCCCTGAGGGGTCCGGGGGGCGTCGATGCTGGGGGCGCTCATGGGGTACTCCCGAAGAGGGCTTCGACTGTGTGAATCATCATGTAGTAGGTGCCGGGAATCATCACCACGAGCCAGACTCCCGCGATGACCCACGTCATCTGGCGCTGGTAGCGAGGGCCGCGCGACCAGAAGTCGACCAGGATCACCCGTAGGCCGTTCAGTGCGTGGTAGAGCACGGCTCCGACGAGCCCGACCTCGAGCAGGTTCACGATCGGCGTCTTGTACGTGGCGATCACGAGGTCGTATGCCTCGGGGGAGACGCGAACCAGCGCCGTGTCGAGGACGTGAACGAAGAGGAAGAAGAAGACGGCCACTCCGGTCACCCGGTGTAGAACCCAGGTCCACATACCTTCGCCACCGCGGTAGAGGGTGCCGACGGGCGTGGTGGTGGCCACCGGGTTTCCTCCTTCGAGCGTGGGCAACTCGGACGCGATTCTCACCGCTGTCCGGTATGGGAGCAGCGTATCCCTGCTCGGGTAGACCGGCTAGGCGGGTTCGGTCCTGGGAACGCGTTTTTCGTCACACCTTTGATGCTTCCCGTCGGCTTGGGGAACGCAGGGCTTCAGCGTTGAGACATCGAGCCCTAGGGTGAGGCGCATGCCCTCTGAGACCGAATCCGGACTTCCCCTCGAGCCCCTGTATGACCCCTCGGCCCTCGATGGGTGGGACCCGGGCGCCCAATTGGCTGAGCCCGGTGAGTACCCCTTCACGCGGGGTGTGTACCCCACGATGTACACCGGCCGCCCCTGGACGATGCGGCAATACGCCGGCTTCGGGACTGCCCGGGAGTCCAACGAGCGTTACAAGCAACTCCTCGACGCGGGCACCATGGGCCTATCCGTCGCCTTCGATCTACCAACCCAGATGGGCTACGACTCCGATCACCCGCTTGCGCACGGGGAGGTGGGCAAAGTAGGGGTGGCGATCGATTCCATCGATGACATGCGGGTGCTGTTCGACGGTATTCCGCTGGACAAGGTCACTACATCGATGACCATCAACTCTCCGGCCGCGATCTTATTGCTGCTGTACCAATTGGTCGCTGAGGAGCAGGGGATCTCGCCGGACCAACTCGGGGGCACGATTCAAAACGACGTCCTCAAGGAATACATCGCCCGCGGCACATATATCTATCCGCCCGCGCAGAGCCTGCGTCTCATCACCGACATCTTCACCTACTGCCGCAATGAGATTCCCAAGTGGAACACCATCTCGATCTCCGGTTACCACATGGCCGAGGCGGGAGCCACTCCTGTTCAAGAGATCGCCTTCACGTTGGCCGACGGCATCGAGTACGTGCGGGCCGCTGTCGAGTCGGGCCAGGACGTCGACGACTTCGCGCCACGTTTGGCCTTCTTCTTCGTCTCGCGCACCTCCATCATCGAAGAGGTTGCCAAGTTCCGAGCCGCACGGCGCATGTGGGCTCGCATCATGAAGGAGCGCTTCGGCGCCAAGAATCCGAAGTCGATGATGCTTCGCTTCCACACCCAGACGGCGGGAGTTCAACTCACCGCGCAACAGCCGGAAGTCAACCTCGTTCGCGTGGCGGTGCAAGGGCTAGCCGCGGTCCTCGGCGGCACGCAGTCTCTGCACACCAACTCCTTCGACGAGGCCATAGCGCTGCCAACCGAAAAGGCTGCGCGGCTTGCTCTTCGCACGCAGCAAGTGCTCGCCTACGAGACCGATGTCACCAAGACGGTTGATCCATTCGCCGGTTCCTATGTCGTCGAATCGTTGACCGACGAGATCGAGGAAGCGGCCATGGCGTTGATCGACCGTGTCGAGGAGATGGGCGGCGCCGTCGCAGCGATCGAAGAGGGATTCCAGAAGTCAGAGATCGAGAACTCCGCTTACCGAGTCACCCAACAGATCGACAGCGGCGAACGCGTGGTCGTCGGGGTGAACAAATACGCAGTTGACGGCGATGAGCATTACGACCCTTTGAAGGTCGACATGTCGATCGAGGCCGATCAAGTGGCGCGGTTGGAGAAATTGAAGTCAGAGCGGGACAACGACGACGTCCAACGTCTCCTGCAGATCATTCGGGACACCGCAGCCAGCGACGGCAATCTTTTGTACCCGATGCGCGAGGCGCTGAAGGCGCGCGCGACGGTCGGTGAAGTTTCCGACGCGCTACGCGATGTCTGGGGCACCTACCAGCCCAAGGACGCTTTCTAGCCCGACGGCGGCACACCTCGCGGCGCAGACGGGAGCGTTAGCGCTACGTCTCCGAGGGAGACCCGAACAGTGCGGTCAATGTGGCGCTATTTGAATCATTTCCCTGCAATTCCCGGTGCTTGTGCTGCAAACTAAAAACCGGACAGCCGGTGTACCGGTTGCCCCTTCGATACGGGCATCAGCCCCCGAGATCCGGTCGCGGGTCAGCGTCGCAAGCGCCGTTCCGCGCGGAAGGAGCGACATGGTCGACAACGACAAGCGCGTTGAGTTCTACCGCCAAATGGCGAGAATTCGGGCATACGAGGCGGCGCTGCAGGGGAACTATCACGCGGATAAAGCACCCCAGTGGGATATTGGCGCCGGCTTGATCCCCGGTGAGATGCATCTGGCTGCTGGCCAAGAGCCTGTTGCGGTCGGACTGTGCGCGAACCTCGTCAAGGACGATGCCATCACCGGACCGCACCGCCCGCACCACCTTGCGCTCGCCAAGGGCGTGGACATGAAGAAGATGACAGCGGAGATCTACGGTCGTGATACCGGTTTGTCGCACGGCAAGGGCGGCCACATGCACCTTTTCGACCCCGATCAGCACTTCTCGTGCTCGGGAATCATCGGTCAGGGCATGCCCGTGGCCGTGGGACAAGCGATGGCGTTCGCTCGACGTGGAACGGACAACGTGGCGGTCGCCGTCGCCGGCGAGGGCGCGGCGAACCAGGGGGCGTTCCATGAAGCGCTCAACCTGGCAGCGATGTGGAAATTGCCGGTGATCTTCATCATCGAGGACAACGACTGGGCTATCTCGGTTGCTCGCGATACCGCGACACCGATCAAGGACGGGTCCCTGCGCGGAACGGCCTACGGCATGCCGTCGCAGCGGGTCGAAGGAAACGACGTCGAGATGATCTACGAAGCCTGTAAGACGGCGGTCGATCGCGCTCGCGCCGGGGGTGGACCGACGCTGCTGGAAATCCACACGGTGCGTTTGTGGGGTCACTTCGAAGGTGATGCCCAGGCGTATCGAGGCGAGGAACTCAATGAAGCTGCCGAGCGGGATCCGTTGCCGGCCTACGAACAGCGGCTGATCTCCGCCGGTCTGCTCACCGAGGAGAGTGCGGCCGCCATTCGGGCGGAGGTCGAGGCTGAAGTGAACGAGGCGATCGAATTCGCCAAGTCCAGCCCCGAACCCAAGCCATCGGATGCCTATCTCCACGTCTTCGCGTAAGCCGACGACGTCCCCACGAACGTCGTAATCCATTGATCTGAAAGGACTTTCCATGACTGCAACAGTGGACGCCGGCACCCGCCGGGTCACCACAGCTAAGGCGATTTCCGAGGGCATTGCTCAGGAGATGCGCAGCAACCCCGAGGTATTCGTGATGGGCGAGGACGTCGGCCCGTACGGCGGTATCTTCGGCTCGACCGGAGGCCTGTACGAGGAGTTCGGCTCGGCTCGCATCGTCGATACGCCGATTTCGGAGACGGGCTTCATCGGTGCGGGCATCGGCGCAGCCGTCGAGGGCATGCGACCGGTGGTCGAGTTGATGTTCGTCGACTTCTTCGGTGTGTGTTTCGACCAGATCTACAACCACATGGCCAAGATTCATTACGAGTCCGGCGGGAACGTAAAAGTTCCGATGGTGCTCATGACCGCGGTGGGCGGCGGCTATTCCGACGCTGCGCAGCATTCGCAGTGCCTATGGGCAACGTTCGCTCACATGCCGGGCATGAAGGTGGTGGCACCGTCGAACCCGTACGACGCCAAGGGCCTGATGATCTCGGCTATCCGCGACGACAACCCTGTCGTGTTCATGTTCCACAAGGGTGTAATGGGTCTGCCGTGGATGGCGAAAAACCCGCGTTCCATCGGTCCGGTGCCGGAGGAGGAGTACACCGTTCCCATCGGCAAAGCGGCCATCGCGCATGAGGGCTCGGATGTCACGGTCGTCAGTGTCTCGATGTCGGTGCAGCATTGCCTGGACGTCGCTGAGGAGCTCGAAGGAACGACTAGCGTCGAGGTGATCGATCTGCGTTCGATTGTTCCTTTGGATCGCGAAGCGATCTTGAATTCGGTTGCCAAGACCGGCAAATTGGTGATCGTGGACGAGGACTACAAGTCCTTCGGACTCAGTGGAGAGATCATCGCAACGATTGCCGATAAGGATCCGAGCATGCTCAAGGCTCCGGTCGAGAGGGTCTGCTACCCCGACATCCCCGTTCCCTACGCCCGGGTTTTGGAGTACGAGGCCCTGCCGACTCGGGACAAGATCAAGGACGCAATCGCGAAGGTGACTGCATGAGTGAAAGCGTCTCGTTTCCTCAAATGTCGAACGACGCTGACGCGGAGGGAGTCGTAGCCACGTGGTTCGCGCAAAGCGGTGAGACCGTTAAGGCCGGTCAGGTCATCGCGGAAGTGATGGTCGACAAGGTCTCGGTCGACATCGAGGCACCCATCGATGGAGTGATCACCTGTTTGGTCGAAGAGGAAGGAACGGCCAAGCAAGGTCAGGAGATCGCTCGGATCGATTGACGTACGGATTGCCGTGGCCCGCAGTAGCGTCCCGTCATGACTGATTCTTCGCAAGACATCGGTACTGACATCGATTGGGACGCTCTGCGGGCCGCCGCACGTGATGCCCGCGATCACGCGTACGCGCCCTACTCCAATCACCCGGTGGGAGCGGCTGCACTCACCGACGACGGGCGCATCGTCTCGGGCTGCAACGTTGAGAACGCATCGATTGGTACGACCCTCTGCGCGGAATGCGGTTTGGTCAGCGAACTGGCCAAAACCAGTCCGGTCGGGGCGAAGGCGCGGCTCGTCGCGTTCGCCTGCGTAGGTCCCAACCCGGGTCCGCTGCTGCCGTGTGGGCGGTGTCGCCAGATCCTGTGGGAGCACGGTGGGCCCGATCTGATCATCGATCGTGCGGGTGGCCCGACGCCTTTGTCGGTGCTCCTTCCCGACGGCTTCGGCCGCGAAGACCTGCCCGACCACCGCTAGGTTGCAGCCCGTGAGTACTTCTGCACTGGGAGTCATCGCCGGAACCGGTTTCTACGCCCTCGATGATCTTCGAGACCCACAGGACATCACCGTCGAGACCATCTACGGACCCACGCGGGCACGTGTGGGAACTCTCCACGACCGACGGACCGTCTTCATCTCGCGGCACGGCTATGACCACTCGGTTCCGCCCCACATGGTCAACTACCGGGCTAACATCCAGGCGATGATCGATCTCGGAGTCACCGAGATCCTCGCCGTCAACGTGGTGGGCGGCGTGGGAACCGATGCGGGCGACCTCGTGATCGTCGACGACTTCATCGATTTCACGAAGGCACGCCCCATCACCTTCTACGACGGCTCGACGCCCGAAGGTGTCGTGCATGTGGACATGGGTGAGCCGTATCACCCGAGATTGCGAGCAGCGTGGAAGCAGGCTGCGGACAACCTTGGCGTGACGGTTATCAACGACGGCATCTACGGCGCCTATGAGGGTCCTCGGTTCGAAACGCGCGCCGAGATCCGCCTTGCCGCGGCCGCCGGTGTGACCGTGGTGGGCATGACCGGTGTTCCGGAGGTGGTGCTCGCCGTTGAGCGGGAGTTGCCGTACGCGAGTTTGTGCATCGTGGCCAATCCGGCCGCCGGGCAGGGGACCGAGCCCATCACGATCGAGGATGTCCAAGCGGTCGTGGCCGACGGTGCCGCGACCGTCACGCGCGTCCTATCCGAAGCCGCCCGTCTGCTCGCCTGATGAATTCGTCGAAGGTCGACACCGTCATCACCGGAGCTCGCTACGTCTTGTCGTGCGATGAGGCTCGAACGCTGCATGAAAATTGCGGGGTAGCCATCCGGGACGGTCGGATCGTCGCCGTGGGCGATGTCGACTCCCTATCGGCAGATGTCACGATCGACGCACGCGGCTGCATCGTCCTTCCCGGCCTGATCAACCTGCACACCCATCTGCCGATGACGCTGCTACGTGGCGTAGCCGAGAATGTCGATCTTCAGGGTTTCCTCGAGCGAGTATGGGCCGAGGAAGCGCGCATCATGGGGCCCGAGGGGACGTACGTCGGTGCACGACTCGGTGCACTGGAGGCGCTGCTCGGCGGTACGACCACGGCGTTGGACATGTACTTCCATCCAGAGGCTGCGCACCGTGGTGCGGTCGAGGCGGGAATCCGACATGTGATCGGGCCGGTCTACTTCGACTTTCCCGGCCCGGACGGCCTGGAGTGGGATCAGCGATTGGAGTTGACCGAGCGTTGGCCGTCGATCCTTCAAGAAATCGGTGGTCCGTACGTACCGCCGTTCTTGATGCCGCATAGTCCGTTGATCGTCAACCCCGAGCACCTGCGTGATCTTGACGCCATCGCGCAGCGCATGGGAGCCCGCATTCACACGCACAACTCTGAGAACGACAAGGAGAACGACGCAACGATCGCTGCACACGGTGATCGCCCGACGGCGTTGCTGCGCGAATCGGGGTTGCTGGACGAGCGGACCGTCCTGGCGCACTGCGTTCGTTTGGACGACGACGACCGGGCTGCCATTGCCGCGGGTGGATCCAGCGTCGCCCACAACCCGGGCTCCAATCTCAAACTCGCCAGCGGTGCCATGGATCTGGTCGGGTATCGAGATCAGGGGATTCGGGTGGGGCTGGGAACCGACGGGTGTTCCTCGAGCAACGATCTCGACATGTTCGCCGTGCTGCGGCTTGCGGCGAACCTCGCGCGTCTGGCGCACCTCGATCCGGCGGCCATCAGTGCCGAGGACATCGTTCGTGCCGCGACAATCGACGGTGCTGCCGCGATCGGGATGGCTGATCGGATCGGCAGCATCGAGGTGGGTAAGGAAGCCGATCTGATCGTGGTCGATACTGCGGTGCCGCACCTCACGCCGCTTCACGATCCGTACACCGCGCTCGTGTTCGCAGCCGGTAGATCCGATGTTCGTGATGTCTTCGTCGCAGGAGAACACGTCATCTCCGAACGCTCACCGAAGCGGGTCGATGCCGCGGAAGTGATGGCGACAGCGCAGGCACACGTGGGTGGTGAATGACGTGACGGAGGCGGCCCCGCACGACCTTCGGGACATGACTGCCCGGCAGGTGATTGAGGCCCTGGAGCTGGAGTACCTCGACGGAGAAGGCTGCTGGATCAAATTGCTGTGGCGAACTCAGCACGCGAACGGGATCTACGCCCTGATCACCGCCGAAGATTTCAGCGCCATGCATCGGTTGGTCGAGGATGAAGCGTGGACTTTCGTCGCGGGTAGCCCAGCGGAGATGCTGATCTTGCACCCCGACGGCTCGCACGAGACCGTCTGTTTGGGAGCCGATCTCGGATCCGGACACGTTCCTCACCACCGGATCCCCGCGCACACCTGGCAGGGCACGCTGACCACGGGGGACTGGACGCTGGTCACATGTGTGCTGGCGCCGCCCTTTAGTCGGTTCGAGTTGGCGGACGGTGAAACCGACTTCTCGACATGGTCGGATGCGCGTGATGCGATCGGCCGTCGGATGAGGGGATGACCATGGTGGAGGTAGGTCAGGGGCGGGTCGTCTTGGTGACCGGAGGTTCGGGCAACCTCGGTGCGTCTATTGCGCGGGCCTGCGCGGGCTCGGGCTTTAGCGTCGCCGTCCACTATCGATCGAACAGGCAGGCTGCCGACGCGGTGGTCGAATCCATCGTGCGGGCCGATGGGCGCGCGGCTGCCTTCGGTGCTGATCTCGGCGCGGGTGCGCAAGCGACCGGGTCTGACACGGGTCAATCGCTCGTTGACGAGGTTGTGCGCGTCTTCGGGCGCATCGACGCCGTGGTGAACAACGGCGCTGATCAGACGCCGATCGCATTCGACGAACTCACGAACGAGGATTGGCTGCGCACCCTGGAAGCGAATTTCATGGCCGCGACACGAGTAACGCGCGCAGCGCTCGACGTCATGGCTCCGGGTGGATCGGTGGTGAATGTGTCGTCTGTGGAAGCGTCGTCGGCGTTCCCTCACCACGCCCACTACGCCGCATCGAAGGCCGCGCTGGAATCCTTCACCCGTTCGCTCGCGCTCGAACTCGGTCCGCGTCAATTGCGGGCGAACTGTGTGGCTCCGGGACTTATTGCGCGCGAGGGACTCGAGCGCGACTGGCCGCAGGGTCTGGCCTGGTGGAGTGAATCGGCGCCCAACGCGCGCCCGGTGAGCGCCGATGAAGTTGCCGCGGTCGTGTCGTTTTTGCTCGGACCTCGAAGTAGTGGAATCAACGGTGCGGTCATCCCGGTGGATGGTGGATGGTCGGCCAGCGCGCGCACTTCGTTCTGAACATCTGAGATCACTTCAGTCACACCTGTAACAGTTCGGTGGTCATTCGTGTTACAAGTTGGTTGAGACTGTGTGGATTTCTCGCGCCGCTGCACACAAGGTGAGTCAAGACGATTACTGTCAGCCCACACGAATGCTTCGCCGCCGTATATCGACGTCGAAGACCCGACAGAAAGGCATGTGCATGCATCGCAAGCTATTGGTCG
>CAZVWA010000054.1:0-9473 GCA_964631085.1 uncultured Rubrivirga sp. | reverse complement strand
GACCTTGCAAATATTCTTATTAGAGTAATGAAGGCAAAACATATGAGCCGAGAACAGATCATTACCAATCTAAAGTCTAACGTTAACCTTATGGTTCTTGCTGCCGAGTCTATCCCTGAAGGTATCCTAGATGAGATGTTCCGTTCTGTTGAATCTAAAATGAATCATAACGCTTTGGAACTTAAAAAAGTTTCAACTATGAAATCACTGTTGGAAAATACATCATACGGTAGCGATGAGAGTATTGCAGTATCATCAAAGATATTTAAAGACGACGACGGTGATGATGATGACTTTTCATTTATTAAGGATAAAAAATCTCAAAAGAAAATTTTCTAATTCAGAAACTATTTCATTAATTTTCATATAAATAATAAAGGATTTGAAACTATTTGATTACATAAAGGTTCTTTTCGGTAAGGATGAACATTGGGATAAGGTAACTAATTACGATAAGTCAAAAAACTCATTTATGACAAATCGGTTTATGAGTATTAAATTTCCTATCCAGGCAAATCTATTTAATACACTTAGAATTGACCCTGTTGGCCAAGCAGAAGCATGGCGTATGGTTTCATCAAAGTTTAATAGAGTTCCTGGTTTTATTTACACTAAGGTAAAGAAACAGCCTAAAGTAAAAGAATGGGTACCTAATCCAAAGGCGGTTGAATTATATATGAAATTTAATGAAATTGGTAAGCGTGAGTTTACTGAAGCACTAAAACATAACCCATCTCAAGTTCAATCTTCGATAGATATATTAGAAAAACAGATGGGCAATGATGCTGATTGATAATACCTTTGAATTAGGAATTCCTACACACATTGAGTTTACTCTTTATAAATTTGACTACATTGATAGTATCATAATTTCAAGAGTACTTAAAGAATGTAAAAATTATAATGAAGATTCTACCTTATATACTGTAAAGGTGGATTCATTTAGAAATGCAGTAAAAGGTAGTAAGAAACTTCATAGAGAAATACAAAAAGTCTTAATCAACGGATTATCACCTAGCCCAGATAATAAACCTAACACTATTCATTTCTTGTGGTCCATTATGGATCGCTTAATTAATTTAGAATGGTTTACATTTAAAATTTCTTATGATAAGAAATACACAAGAATGATTAAAGTTGAGAATAGGGAAATAATGAGCTTTTATTTTAAAATCAACGAAGGTTTATTTGATCTTACTAAGATATTTGATAGAAAAGATTTAGACATTATCAATAAAAAGATTATTGAATTTGGTATAATGCCAAATAAGTATCTTGAAAGATCTCCTTATTTTTATATGAAAGCATCTTTACTTTTTGATCTTCTTGGTCAATTGGAAATAGATGGAACAATTAACACCTTTGATCTTCTTGATCAAATTGATCCAAAGTTAGAGGAAGACGACCCTGTACTAACCGTAAAGACAGACTATACTCCTTATTAAGGAATATATAAATAAAATTGTCTTTATCATGAAAAAAATCATTAATTGGATCACAGGATTATTGAAAGATGAAAAGGGTACACCTTCTTCAAAAAGATTTATTGGCATCACTGCTGGTCTATCACTATGTGTCGCTCTGTTTATTAACCTATTCACTGAATATCCAGTAGAACCAACAATTGTCAACGCAGTTGCGATGATCTGTATTGGTGGTCTAGGATTTGCTTCAGTTGATAAAGTTTGGGGTAATAAAAGAAACGATAAAGATCAGCAAATAAACTCATAATAAATGGCAGTTACTGGAACAACAACAAATGAGAATGGCGATGCTATTCTTATAAGCCTACAAGAGCCTTATAAAAATGTAGTTGAAGTAATATCTTATTCCGACGTAACTGTTGGTGAAGATACTTCAGTGTTTTTTAATAAGTCATTTAGGTGGGGTATTGATGGTGTCACATATTCCGATTGGGTTCCTTTAACAAATGTGAATCTAGAGGCCTTATTATTAGATCCAAATAAACCGTTTTGGGTTCAGTATAAGTATGAACAGGTGGGCGACGGCACACTAGAATTTAAGTCCATATCACTTGAAATAGTTACCGATGGGGGTGTAATTTGTAAAGTTCCTCAGGTAGAATGTTGCGATGGTCAAACTTTATCAGGTGCGCAAAACCTGGTTGTTGATTGTTGTGGTACTTCATGGAATCCTTATGATTTATCTAGGGCTTCACAAATGTATAATCAATTATCTCAGGTTGCATCTAATCTATTTGGATTCTGTGTTGACTATTTTAAGACTGCCGCTGACCAAAGAAGTAAAGATGTTATTCTTAAAGAGTATTCATTATTTGATGTTATTGCAAACGCTGAGGTTAAAATAATGATTCCTGATAATGAATTACCAACAAGAGAGATTCAGTTTAATCCTCTTATGATGGATTTTCCAGTTCAGTTTGAAGTTCATATTGTTAAATCTGCATTCGAGGGAGTGTTTGGTGTTGGGGCAAAACCTCAGATGAGAGACTATTTATACTTTAAACAGTATATGAATAAAATGTATGAAGTAGATGCAGTAGCAGAAGCCGATGACTTTTTATATAGTGGATCATATTGGAGAGTAAGTCTTGTTCCTTATCAACAAAGAACAGCTGTTCTCTACCCTGACAAAAATATTGAGGATGTTAAGGATTCTTTAGTTTCTAATGTAGAGGATAAGTTTAAAGAAGAGAGAGAAGATGAATTTGCCGATGTAAGAAAACCTAATCAGTACAACACTATCGGTACACAATCAAATGATTATGTTAGAAGAATTCTTGATAAGAAGCTAATCATTAAAGAAGAGAATGTTTATAACAATTGGACTATAATATCTAAATATCATTATCAGTTAAAAACATTAAACACACAAGAAGAAGGTGTAGAATACAGATATGATAAAGGGTGGTCTGCAACCGATGATAGGGCTTTTACATTTTGGGTAAGGCCACAATATGATAATCCAATTGGTCAGAACGTTCTTATTACAGGAATAAGTAATAGTAGCGGAAAGGTAAAGCTAAATACCGCAGGCTTACCTGAAAAAATCGCTGAAAAATTATCAATTGGTGATTGGGTCAAAGTTAATGGTACTAAATCGTATAATGGAATTCATAAGATTATTGCAATAGGAAATACTAGCATAGATTTAGATGTTCCTTATGTAGATAACATTACACAAGGTACTCCTAGATTTAATAGAGAGAAGAGCTGTAATTTTATGATATATGAAAATGACCTATTACCGCCAACACAGTATGTTTCAATTACATATACCGTTAATTGGTTCATTATTAAGATCGGCGACACTTACTTTAAATACGACCTATCTTCGCAAGGATTAATTCTTAATAAAGATGATTGGTATGCATTTGTAATAAATCTAAATAGCACTGCTAAACAGTTAAGTTTATTCGGCTATAATACTTTGGAAACCACTGGTTCAATAAATCCTAATGACACACAGATACTAAATAAGTTATTCAGTGAAATTAAAACGTATAACCCAATAGCAGTACCTGATTCAAATAAGTGGAAACTTTTAGGCTGCCCAACAGACATAACAAATATTAGGATCTGGAAAAAGCCTATCGAGGAGGAATTACAAGAACTTATTTTATCTCAGTACGTAGTAAAAGATACTCATTTATCGCTTCTTCTTGATAATGCAGCTCCTCAATTATTACTTAACAGGGAAACCAACCCCCGTTAACCTGGAATATATAATCTAAATTTAGGGATTAATGAAAGAAGAGTCTAAAGATAAGTTTAGAGACAGCCTTGGCGATTTATTAAATGATTTACCTGATGAGGTTCCAGGTTTGGACGAAACTCCTCAGCTACCAAAGGTAAGAGCAGAAAATACGCAATCGGCTCAATTAGTTAAAGCAAAAGGTAAAGCTCAAAGGGTTATGAATAATCTTTTGAAATTTTATCTTAGTGAACAGATAATTGAGGAACACGAGTATATTAAGGCTAAAGCAGATTTAGATGAATATGCATTAAGTATGCTTATTCGGCAAATGCAAAATAGTGAATATGCTATCACTGCTTTAATGGATCAAATTAATGAAGGTGATGTATCTCCTAGAATGTTTGAAGTACTTAGTGATTTACAGAGAACTTTATTAGATATCATAAAAAGTCAAACTATGTACATGGTTGCGATTGAAGAAAATGCAAAAAAGATTTCTAGGGATATTGATGTATATCATGGTAGTTCTGATACAAGCCAATCTAATAAATCAAACGGCGGAATTAAATCTAGAGGTACGAAAGATTTAATGAGAGCCTTACAAGATACTATTAACGAAGAAGATATTCAAGATGTCGATAGCAATGAAGATGAAGAATAGGTATGTTCTTGTAAAAGAACTACCACAAGAAACGGTTACCTCTGGTGGAATAATTATACCTGAGGAAAAATATAACCGAAAAGCTATTGTAATTTCCGCCTCTGATGAGGTAGATGTAAAGAAAGGAGATACAATAATAAAAACATTAGGTAAGGGTACGATGTATACTTTTGGCGATGAAGAATTAGAAATCCTTCACGAAAATCATATTCTTGCCGTCATAGAAGAAAATGCCACAGAGACCACAAGCACCTAGCGCAGGATTTGAATTTAGTGTAGGTAAAGCTGAGCAATCATTTTCATGGACAAGTGAAAAGGTTGAACAACTCATGCTTGCATTAGAAGAAGGATATAAACCTAAGGCAACGCCTTTTTATGAAGGTAATCCTAATCTAAGAAAAGGTAATATTGTTTTTAATTATACTCCTCATGAAATTAGGGAGATAAAGAAATGCGCAACTGACATTGTATATTTTGCAAATACATACTGTACTGTTATGACAGATCATGGTCTGCAGACCATTGAGCTTAGAGCATATCAAGAAGATATGCTAAGACAGTTTCAGGCAGAGAGATTTAATGTATGTTTAGCAAGTAGACAGGTTGGAAAAACAATATGCTCTTCAATTTTTATTGCATGGTATTCATTATTTAACTTTGATAAAAATTCATTAGTACTTTCAAATAAGGGTGCAACTACCAGAGAGATTATTGATAAGGGTAAAACTATCCTTGAACATTTACCTTTCTTTTTGAAGCCAGGTGTTTTAAAATGGGATGTATTTAATTCTAAGTTTGATAATGGTTGTCGTATCATTGGTCAAACTACAACTAAAAAGGCTGCGATTGGTTTTACCATTCATTTACTGTTCATGGATGAGTTTGCTCACATTCCTCAAAATTTCGTAGAAACATTTTATGAAAACGTGTATCCAACGGTATCCGCTTCTTCAAACTCAAAAGTTATTATTACAAGTACACCTAATGGGTTTAATAAGTTTTATGATATTTACTCTGCTGCCGAATCTGGGTTAAGTGAATATACTCCATTCCGGGTAGATTGGTGGGATGTCCCAGGAAGAGATGAAAAATGGATGCGCCAAGAAGTTGCAAACTTAGGAAGTGAAGAAGCGTTTAATAGACAATACGGTAATCAGTTTATTGCAAGTTCATCCCTCTTATTAGGCGCGGATAGCCTAAAAAAATTACAGAATAACCAAAAAGAGTTTGTTCATCGTGAGTTACCTGCGTTTGAAGAAGAGGATGTAGCCTACGATGGTTTACTTTGGGATCCTGATTTTGATTTGGAAGAAGTGGAAGAAGATACCAATTATTTTTTGTTTTCAATTGATATAGCTGAAGGTAATGGTGGAGATTATTCAATTGTAAACATCTTTAAGGTTGAGATGATGGATGAAAAGGATTGGGGTAAAGTTACATCACCTGGAAGTTTTGTTGACTTTTTTAGACTTAGACAAGTAGGAAGGTTTAGAAGTAATGAACACACTATTGAAGAATTTGCAAAAGCAATTTACATTCTTGCATTTGACATGTTCTATTCAGAAAATGTTAAAATGATTATTGAATGGAATATGTTCGGTGGTGAGGTTATTAAGAGATTAGAAACTGTCTTTCCACAGAGAAATGATTTTGATGAGGAAATGGTTGTTAAGTTTAAGCATCGTATCGATGCAAGAACAAAGCAATTTGGTCTTAAGGTTAAAAAAGACAACAAACCTATATTTTGCCAAAACTTTAAGAAGTACATTACACAGAATAGAATAATCATTAAGGATAAGAAAACTGTTTATGAAGCCTCAACATTTGGAAAGATGCCAAATGGATCTTATGCAGGTCAATTAGGTAATGATGATCTTATAATGACATGTATAAATAGCTCAGAATTCTTCTTTACGTTAGACTTTTCTGATTTTGCAGAAGAGATTTATGATGTGATTGATGAATACATTCAAAATAAGATTGATGAAATTCTAGAAAAAGATTCAAAGGGTGGTAACCTTAATTATGATATCTATGATCTGGTATAAAAAGTATCTATGTTGTGGATATATAAAAAAAGCAAATAAAAAAAATAATATAAGATGGCACTAGATCCGAAAATCGCTTCTCTTAAAGCTGCAGGTACTTATCGTTTTGAATTCGATAAGAGTCAAGTTGTAAGTATTCCTGCCAACCAGACGAGATTAATCGTAGGTTTCTCGAAAAAAGGACCTTTCAATACTCCGGTCTTTGTCCCAGATACAGCATTCTTTAAACAAGTGTTTGGTGATATTGATAGAAATTTGGAAAGAAAGGATTCATTTTTCCACAGAAGCTGTTTATCAGCATTAGAAAGAGGTCCTATTTTGGCACTCAATCTTCTGGCTTTAGACTCAGACGATAATGTTGATTACATTAAGTTTGGTACAGCTTCTACACCAGAGGCACAAATTAACGCAGGAGCTTCAGGCGAATATCAAAAGTTTTATAACAGAGATAAATTCTTTTATCCTGATAGCGATGCATTTTTAGATAACGTTGGAGCAAACAGAACAACTTTAAGTTCTACTTCAACTAATGATTTATTAGATTTTGTTAATTTAGGACAAAATCCAATTTCAGTTATTGTTAAGAAAGCTGCAAACGCAAATGTAGCCGCATTTAATGTAACTGTTGAAGAATGGTATGGTGCAGCTAATGTACCGGGCTTCTTAGATAAGGATAGTTTAATTTCAGACTTCATGGTTGATATATTCGTCATTGGCGGAGACTTCGGTGGAGACTTCAGTTCTGCTACACCTTATGAAAGATTTGAAGCTGACCCAACATTCCAAACTTACTTTGATCCAACTAAAGGTATTCAAAGAAAGGTATTTACATCTGATGCTACTGATACTAAATTAACTGAATTCTTCAACGAATCAGAAGTTAACTTAATTGCAACTTATACTGCATGTTTAATTCCTGATTTTGTTGATTTGATTGGAAATAATCTTTTCGTTGAAAAACTCATTAACGCAGATACTGCCACTACAGGTTTATTCTGTACTGTTAATGAAGACCTATTCAGTGGAGACTTCTTAATTGACGGTGTTGCAGGCGGTATTGATTTAATTGGACATAACCTTGAATATACTCAGGCAACTAGTATTCAGGATGATGTTAATTTCTTATCATACGGCGCACCTATTGTATCTGACCTTTCATATGCAAGAAATGCACAGGTAGTAAATACCGCAACTCTTTCATCTGGAAGTATTTCGGTTTCTACTGTAACTGATGGTAATATTCAAATTCAATTGACTGGATCTTCTGGGGAAGATATGTATGATGCATTTGCTTCAATGACGGCAAATGATTCTTCTGCTGTAGGTAGCTATATCTTAGGTGCTGTAAGTGGAGAATATATCCCAGTATTATCTGTTAATATTACAACTAATGTTGTTACCTTAGTATTATCAGGTGTAGGTTCTACTACAACTGGAGACTTCCCAACGGCACCGGGTACAGTATATACTTACATTAACGAATCTGACTTTAACTTTACTGTTCAAGAGTATCCTAATACTAATACAGGTATTGTAGGTTCTTATGGATCTGCAATGTACACTGCATTTTCTAACGGCACTCTTACTGATGGGGATGAAGCTGTATATGAAGTAGGAGGTACACAATATACTTCGTTCTTGGTATTTAATGCTGCTGAATACGGATACATTCATACAGGTGTTCCTACTACAGCCGTTGATAAAATCGCTATTTCAGATCCGGATTACTACTTACCGGTTGCTACTGTTACTGCGTATGAAGAAGATGGATTTGTAAACTTAACCCCAAGAGCTCAGTTTGATTTAGATGGTACAGGTGTATTCTTAGATTCTGATGGTACTGCACTTGCTGCAAATACTTTAGGAGTCCAAACTCTTAAGGGAGCATTAAACCTTACTATTGATATTATAGCTGACGCTGCTAGCGAACCTGCTCTTAAACCTAACCAGGTACTTATTTCATCAACTTCACCAGAAGCTGCTGATTTGGTTGTAGGAAATTACTTATTACATTTTGAAGGTTCTATCGCGGTTCCTCATTCTAGGTTAACTAGAATTAATGAAGTAGTAGGAGGATTAACAATTAATGAATATCCTACTATTCCTGCAGGAACTACCGCATTACTCGTAACTTGTCAATCTGAGATTTCTGTAACTACTGTAAGTGGTGTTAAGAAAGTTGAATTGTATTACCCAATCGATGAATGGGTTGATTACTTAAACATATTTACTTTAGATGGATTCCAATTGGATGCTACTAAACACGTACCTGATGGATCTAATGATAGACAAAACGCAATATTAAGTGGTACATTAAGTGGTACCAATTTATATAAGGCACTTACTGATAGAGAAACGATTAACTTCCGCTACATAGTTGATACATTCGGAAACGGAATTGAAAGTGGATCTAAGGCAATTTACACTCAGTTGTGTAACGATAGAAAAAATGCATTCGCTATAATTAATGCACCTTCTGCTAAGGACTTTAAAAATAGCACTGATCCTTCTTTCTTGGATGCAACTGGAAGCCTTTCATCTAGACTAATTTCTACCGGAGGTGATCTTACTAAGAATCCAACTGTTAGATACTCATTACCTTCACCAACACAAGGTGGTAGCTGGGGAGCATTCTATTATCCTTACATTACTGTAAGAGATCTTGGAAAGAACATTAACGTTCCACCTGCTGCTTATGTTTCTAATAACTTTATTGCAAAATATGAAAATGCTTTACCATGGTCATTAGTTGCAGGAGTTCGCCGAGGCGTTGTTGGAGGAACTGGAGTTGTAGGATTAGAACTTAACTTGGATAAAGAAGATAGAGAATACTTAGAACCATTTGGATTAAATCCAATTGTATTCCAAAGCGGAACTGGTCCAACTATCTTTGCAAACAAAACTGCTCAACAAACTCCAAAATCTGCATTAAGCTCAATTAATGTTAGAGAGGTTGTTATTTACATCCAAGATGGAATTGAGGCAATTCTTAAAAACTACTTGTTCGAGTTCAATACTGCTCAAACGAGATTGGAAATTAAGACACTTGCTGATAACTTCTTATCAACTGTACAAAACGACGATGG
>CAZVWA010000053.1:0-9548 GCA_964631085.1 uncultured Rubrivirga sp. | reverse complement strand
CGGACGGGTCGCCGTTGCTGTCGGGAATCCGCACCGTGTTGTTCGAATCGGTGGGATCGGCAAAGCCGACCTCAAAGACTGAATTTGTCGTCGATCCCGCGTTGGTGAGGTCGACGTAACGGAATTCGATCGTGGCCCCGTCCGATTCCTCGATGATCAGCATCTGAAATTCCTGGCGAGCAGAATTGTTTCCGTATTCGGCAACGTCGATCCACTCGGCCCAGAACACGTTCTTGGGTGATCCGTCGGAAATGGTCCCCTGGCCGAACTCGACGGTGCCGTTCGCCGATGGATTCAAGTCGGTGAACAGGGGGAGGATGTAGGGCCGGGTGGCGGTGCGGAGGTCGAAGTTCCGGTAACTGCTGAAGGAGCCGCGGCCGTCATCGAGGACCGCGCCGCCGTTGGTGTTGATGAAAATGTTGGTGTACTGCGTGCCGAACCAGTCCAGGGTGAAGCCTAAAGACATCGAGGGTGAACTGCAGTCGTCACAACTGCTGAGGTTGCTGCTGGTGGTTTTCGTGACCGTTCGGAAAGTCGCCGAATCGACGTCAATGATCGCGTCGGGTTCTATGTATCGAACGTTCGGATCGGCCCGAAGTTCGTTGACGTCCAAGGGAGTTAGAGCAGCTGTGAAACCGTCGACGGCTCCCCGCAATTCTTTGTCGGACTGTCCGCCCAAGTCTTCGGCTTTGGACTTGATGGAGTCGATGTAGGCGCCGTTGCGAACAACGACGATGTAGTCGTCGACGTCGCCCTCGTCGGCTTGCGCCGAGGTGGTTTCGGTTGGGCTTGCAGTCGGGCTTGCAGTCGGGCTTGCTGATTCAAGAGGACTAGTGGTCGAGGGTGGCTCGGGCGATTCGGTCGGTGAATCCCCTGGACTGGGGGTGAGTGAAGGCGAAGGCGCTGGTGAGGGTGTGGGAGAAAGTTCGGGCGACGGGGTGGCTGAAGGTTCGGGCGACGGCGTCTCGGTCGAGACTGATGTCGGCTCGCCGGTGGGCTGATCCGCGGCTCCCACGATGGGTGCGCTCCACAAGGAGGACGCGAGCAAGCTGACCGAGGCGATTGCCGTTAGCGCGGTTAGTGCTCGAGGTCGACTCACGTTTCCTCCTTCCTGGCCTATGGACGGGCAATGACCGGTCAAAGTTCCGAACTTCAGTATCGCTTCCCCCTCCGGCGGGGGCGAGCGGGGCGCTGGAAATGGGGGGCTAGCCCCCTGCCTTGTCCTCGTAGCCATCGTGCGAGCCCCTGCCTGCCGGGAAATGTAAGGAAATGGTTAGGACATTCCTGGGTGTGCAACCGGGGCGCCTCCTGCCGGGTCTAAGCCTGCGAGAAACCAACCGGAACTAGGAGGAGATATGTCCGTTCCCACGATGCCGCCAGGCTCATCTAGCCCATCGGGCTCCACAAACCCTTACGTCGGCTACGCCTACTCACCCCCGAGCGCGCCCACCCCACCGCCCGCTCCCCCCAAGAACGGCCGCGCTGGCTTGATAACGGGTGTGATTGCTGGAGTTGCTGCCGTCGGTCTGGTCGCGGGAAGTATCGGGGGTGCCATTGGTTATCTCGCCGCATCGAACTCCTCACCCGGTGAGGTCGCATCTGCCGCGCCTGCGGTGGTTGCTGCGCCTGAGTCGGCTGAGTCAGGAGTCGCCGCCGACCCGAGTGTCCCGGTTCTCACCGGTATCGCCGATCTCGCCGCACAGGCGCAGCCTGCGGTCGTTCAGTTGAACGTCGGTGGCGCTGAGGGTGAGGGCACGGGTTCAGGCTTCGTGATCAGCGAGGACGGCTACATCGTGACTAACCACCACGTGGCTGGTGGAGTTGGTGAATCCGGAACGGTCGATGTCGTCTTCTCCGACGAGTCAACGGCTACCGGCACGCTCGTAGGTTCTGATGCCGGCTACGACATCGCAGTCGTCAAAGTGAACCGCGATGGTCTGCCCACACTGCCGCTTGGATCATCGGCGGATGTTCGTGTCGGCGACGTGGCGGTCGCTCTCGGTTCACCGCTGGGCCTTCAGGGAACGGTGACCTCCGGAATCGTGAGTGCTCTGGAACGCCCTGTGACAGCGGGTGGTCAAGATTCAACATCGTTCATCAATGCCATCCAGACAGACGCTGCCATCAACCCGGGTAACTCCGGCGGTCCGCTACTCAACGGCTCAGGTGAAGTCATCGGCGTTAACACGGCCATCGCCTCGCTCGGTGCCATCGGTGGTGCTGCCGGCAGCATCGGGCTCGGATTCGCGATCCCGATCGATACTGCTCAGCGCATCGTCGACGAGATCATCTCGACGGGATCTTCTTCAACACCGGTCATCGGAGTGTCCCTCGATACGTCCTTCACCGGTCCCGGAGCGCGGGTTGCGGAAGTTTCGCCTGGATCGGGTGCGGAGGACGCGGGTATCCAAGACGGCGACGTCATTACCGCAATCAACGGTGACGTGATCGCGGAGTCGACGGAGTTGATCGTGTCCATCCGATCCAACGCACCGGGTGACACCATCGAGTTGACGATTCTGCGAGACGGACGTACGCAGGACTTCAGCGTCACATTGACAGCCGCCGAGTAAGCCACGCTCGGTGCACCTACTGCGGCGCCGGAACCCGACTCCTCCTCGGGTTCCGGCGCCGCATCATGGGGAAGGTCGTGAGCGGGCCCGACGTGCGAAACTGGAGAGTGCTTGGCACCCTTGAGCCATGCCCCCCTTCTCTGGTGCGATCGATCTCGCGCGCACCCGCATCGCCCAGGGCTTTCGACGGATCGTGTCCGGCGATCCGGAAGGGACACCCGAGTGGGTGCGTCAATTGGCCGACGGAGTGGACAACGGGTACTTCGGTCCAGGATCCGCGGCATGGGCGGTGCACGGTTCGCTACCGACGCTCGTCGGTGGCGTTCGAGCGCTGTTGATGCAGGCGCTGCACCCGGGGGCCCTCGCGGGCGTCATGCAGCACTCGCGCTACGAGGCAGATCCCCTTGGGCGCCTTGCTGGCACCACTCAATGGTTGACCGTTGTGACGTTCGGTGACACCGTGATGGCTGACCGGGAATGCGCTCGCGTTCGCGGAATGCATCGCAAAGTCCGCGGCACCTATCCGGTCGGTGGACACATGCGCGAGTACTCCGCTGGTGACCCGGACCTGCTCCGCTGGGTGCATGTGGCATTCACCGACTCCTTCCTCGCTACCCATCGCGTCTGGGGCGGTCCTATCCCGGGAGGGGAAGACGCCTACGTGCGGGAATGGGCAAAAGCCGGAGAACTGGTGGGGGTCGACGACCCGCCTCGTTCGGTAGCCGAACTCGACGATCAGATCCGAGCATTCGGTCCGGATCTCCGTGGTGATGAGTCTGCGTGGCAAACGGTCGACTTCATCCGTTCGGCACCTGTACCGCTGCCGGCGAAAGCTCCCTACAGCGTGCTGTTCGCCGGTGCGGTTGCGACGATTCCCGAAGCACACCGTCGCCTACTGAAATTGCCCCGTGTCCCGATGGCGGCTGCCAAGCCTGCGGTTTCGGCCCTGCTCGGCGGGATGTCGATGGTGCTAGGCCCTGCATCGCCATCGATGCGCAACGCAAACGATCGCGTTGAGCGCCTAGAAACGACGATGCCCGCGTAAGCGTCAGCGCTCGAGGAGATCCGTCACCTTCGCGAGGGAAGGTAAAGACGGCACGGCACCGCGACCGGTTGCGGCAAGGGCTCCTGCGGCCGCACCCCACCGCAGAGACTCGGCCATGCCGAGGCCACGTGCCAGACCCGAGGACAGACCTCCACAGAAAGCATCGCCCGCGGCAACTGTGTCTACGGCGCTGATCTTGAATGCCGCCGACTGTCCCGAGCCATCGGGCGAAGCCCAGACCGCGCCCTTGTCTCCGCGGGTGATGATCACGCAGCTTGGTCCCTGCTCACGCAGGAACTGTGCGGCTTCGACGGCATCAACCATGTTGCCCACCGACATGCCGGTGAGTGCGTGCGCCTCGTGTTCATTGGGGACCAGAACATCCACGTTTGCCAGTAGTTCCTTGGGGTAGTCGCGAACGGGCGCCGGATTCATCACCACGTGCGCCCCTATCGCTCGACCGGTCTCCGCAGCGGCGGCCATTACCTCGATCGGGACCTCACCTTGGGTCAAGACGACGTCTACGGCGCTGAGCGATTTCAGGTGGGCCGCTACCGATCCTGGATCGACAGCGTCGTTCGCACCGGGGATCACGATGATTCGGTTCTCGCCGCTGGAATCCACCTCGATCAACGCGGTGCCCGATGTTCCGGACACCTTGGCAATGCCCTCGGCGTGGATGCCCTCACGCCGGACCACGTCCAGTAGCCAGTCACCCGAGCCGTCGTCACCTACCGCCCCGATCATGTGGACATCGGACTCCAGTCGGGCGGCGGCCACTGCCTGATTCAGGCCTTTGCCACCGGCGTGACGCTCCAGGGTGGTACCGAACACCGTTTCCCCCGGATGGGGCATCCGGTCGAGTTCGACGACAAGATCGATGTTCAGACTGCCGACCACGGCAATGCGATTGTGCATGTACGCGATACTTCCACGCATGGCGGAAGTTTGTGCGTCCCTGGGTGTGGACTTGGGCACAGGGTCGGTGAAGGTGGCACTGGTCGACGAGGGCGGTGGCGTCCGGGCCAAGGCCTCGCGCGCGTACGACCTCACATCGCCTCGGGCCGGTTGGGCTGAGGCCGATCCGCACGAGTGGTGGAGTGCGACGAATGCGGCAGCCGAGGAAGTATCGGCCTCTGCCAGTGGTGAATTCCAAGCGGCCGTGGGCGTTGGCTTCAGCGGCCAGATGCACGGGCTAGTCCTGTGCGATGAGAACCTCGAACCGGTACGCCCGGCCATTACGTGGGCGGACACCCGAGCGGGTGCGCAAGCCGCAGCGATGGATAGTGCCCTCGGAGCGGACATGCTCGCTCGGCTCGGATCCCCAGCGGTGTCGGGTTTTGCTGCCACTTCTCTTCGTTGGGTAGCGACCAATGAACCCGAGGTGCTCGCGAAAGCTCGCTATGCGCTGCAGCCGAAGGATTGGTTGCGCGCTCGGCTCGGTGGTGCGGTCGTTACCGAACCCAGCGATGCCAGTGGAACATTGCTGGCGAACGTGGCGGATGGAACGTGGAACGACGACGCCATCGCGTGGACCGGTGCCCACCGTGATCTGCTGCCGCCGATCATCGGATCTGGTCGGCCAGCGGGGGACCTGGTGCTCGCCGGTTACTCGCTGCCGTGCGTCGCAGGCGCCGCAGACACCGCTGCCGCGATCGTCGGATTGGGTCTGTCCGTTGGCGATGGCTTCACAGCCGTGGGGTCGGGATCGCAAACGGTGTCCGTCGTTGACCAACCGTCCGGCGGGATCGCGCGCGGAACGCACCTATTCGCGACCGCCGGGGAGCCCGGAAGCGGCTGGTACCGAATCGGAGCAGTTCAGAACGCCGGAATTGCCCTTCGACGTGCGCTTGACTGGCTCGGAGCTACCCCGCAACAGGCGAACGACGCCCTTGAAGCCGGAGTTCAACCAAGCGACCCGGTCTTCGTTCCCTATGTTGCTGGCGAGCGAACTCCGTTCGTGGACGCTGGACTCCGGGGGGCCTGGATCGGATTGGGCTTGGACACCGACCGGCAGGCGATGCTCCGTAGCGTCGTCGAAGGTGTCGCCCACGCCGTCGCGCTCGGCATCGATGCAGTACTCGAGGCTGGTGCCGATCTTCCCGATCCGTTGCCGTTAATCGGTGGAGGAACCGTCGATGCGCGCTTTCGTCAGTTGATTGCCGATGCCTCGGGGCGTCGTCTCGTACCCAGCGATCAGCCGGATGCTGCAGTTGTTGGAGCAGCTTTCTTGGCGCTTGGAGTCGCGCAGCACTCCCGGAATGTTTCTAACGCAGTCGTCGAACCTCGGGACACGGTCGCGTCACTGATGGCTGAGCGCCAGCGAATCTTGGTTGACTATGTGCAGGGTCGTTGATGTTGTCGATGTTGTTGAGCGATCGGTAGAGGAGAAGCGGCGATGGCGCTGAAGGTGGCGGTTGGCTCCGATCACGCAGGTTTTCGATTGAAGACCGCGATCGTCAACTACCTGAACCAGCAGGGTTACGCGGTACTTGATGTTGGTACTGATTCCGACGAGCGGGTGGATTACCCGCACTTCGGAGCAGCGGTCGCGCACAAGGTGGTCGACGGTGAGGCGGACCGAGGTGTTCTCGTGTGCGGCAGCGGCCAGGGCGTGTGCATGGCCGCAAACAAGGTCGCCGGAGCTCGCGCCGGGGTGGTCCGCGACGTGTACGACGCGGAGATGATCCGGATGCACAACGACGCCAACATCGCTTGTTTCGGCGAGCGGGTCACGCAAGAGTCCCAGGCCGTCCAAGCCCTAGCCGCGTTCCTCGACACCGAATTTGAGGGCGGGCGCCACCAGGCACGGGTAGATCAGCTGGGCTCGTTGGATCACGGTGACGACGTTTAGTTCACAATGTGATCTAGGGCACATTGCGGGCCGATTTGTTTGACCCCCGCGTCCAACGGGAATACCAGCGGCGATGGAAGTCCGAGGATTTCGGACCACAAGGAAAGGGATGACATCATGCGCTCCATGCGAAATCCGGTGAAGAACCCCCTGTCGAAGGGTGCCGCGATCGGCGCCTCGGCCCTACTGGGCGTGACCCTGCTTGCAGGGTGCTCATCCTCCTCCGACGAGACGGCCACCGACTCGACCAGCGAGCAGACAAGCGAGGAATCGACCCAGATGCTGCCACCCGTAATCGTCGAGCCGGGACAGACCGAAGCGACCGCCAAGGTCGGTGACTTCATCGACGTTGTCGTTGACGAGGTCATTGGCACCACGATCGCCACCGACAACCCGGAGGTCCTCGAGATCTCGCAGGCTCGCCAAGATGGTGACGCCATCTTCAATCCTGGCGCCAAGGCTCTGGCTCCCGGGAATGCGACCATCACGGTCACCACCCCGGACAGCTCGACCTACGACATCGCCGTCACCGTCACGGAGTGACGGCCGGCACGCAGCGGCCGGTCGCGCGAGTGGGACTAGCCACTTGCGCGACCGTGCCTGTAGGTGATCCCGACGACGCTCTCTTGACCGATCGTTTGGCCGACCGCGGCGTCGAATCGACGTGGGTTACGTGGACCGAATCCGAGCCGTCGACGTTGCACGAGCAGATCGACGCACTCGTCCTGCGGTCCACCTGGGACTACACCGATGATCGATCGGCGTTCGTTGCTTGGCTCAAGGCAGCGAGTGTTCCCGTCTTCAACCCACCGGGCATTGTCGAGTGGAACAGTTCCAAGGCCTACATGCTCGACCTCGAGGCTGCTGGAGTCCCGGTCGTTCCCACTCGGATCGTTGCGAGTGACGCCGAGGAATTGCTCGCACCGGAGTACGTCGACGAGTTCGTGGTCAAGCCGGCGATCGGTGCGGGCTCGCGGGGAGCTGATCGATTCTTGGCGAACGACGACGGCATTGCGCGTGCTCGCCGACACGCGGCGCAACTGATTGAGTCCGGAACGCCCGCCGTTGTCCAGCCGTACCTCCCCAGCGTGGATGCCGGCTCCGAAACGGCCCTTCTCTATTTCGACGGTGTGTACTCGCACGCTGCGGCGAAGGGGCCGATGCTCGCGCGCGACGGGGGTCAGGAGGCGCGGGAGATGTTCGAGGGCCTGTACTTCGTGGAGAAAATGACCAGGCGCCTGGCGTCGCCAGAGCAACGGGCGGTGGCTGAGCGAGCCCTGGCCGCCGTCCACGGAGAAGCCCCGTTGTACGCCCGGGTGGATCTGGTCGACGCACCGGACGGCTCTCCGGTTGTCTTGGAGTTGGAGTTGATCGAGCCGTCCCTCTTCCTCGCTTTTGACGATGGCGCAGCCGACAGGGCTGCGGCCGCGATCGCCGCTCGCGTCCGGTCGATCGACCCCCGGGATGCGGATTAGATAACGGAAAGGTAACGTCGCGCGCTATGCGCAGAAATGTCGCAGGACGTGTCGGAACCGCCGTCGCTGCCCTCGCCTGCCTCGTGGGTCTGACCGCTCCGCAGGCTGCCGCCGACCATCCCAGTGAGGGCGGTGGTTTCCTCGGAGCACCCGAGTCCCTCGATGGTCGCTGGGCGCCGCCCACCCCGGTAGGCAAGAAGGTCTGCCCGACCAAGGATTTCTGGATCGGTGACGGCTGGGGTGCCGATCGCGGGCGGCGCAAGCACACGGGCATCGATTTGTCCGCTGACCGCGGGACACCGATCTACGCCATTGAGGATGGTCGGATCGACCGGACCAAGTTGCAGGCGAACGGTGCTTTGCAGATCGTGATGAAGGGCGCCAGCGGTAGCAAGTACTACTACGGGCATATGGATCAGGTTCTCATTAGTGGCGGAGACAAAGTCGTCGCTGGACAAGTCATTGCCACCATGGGCGATAGTGGCTCACCTGGTGCTGTTCACCTGCACTTCGAGTATTGGAAAAGTGGCGGCGAGTCGGCCGCAGTCAATCCCAGGAAGCTGATCAATCGCATCTGCCGATAGCGATTCATCCACGCGCTTGGCGTATTTTCCTGACGTTGGTCGGGTGCCTCGTTAGCATCGATGCCTGTTCCCAACACAAGCCGACGAGCACTGGATGATCCGAAAAGATGGCTGACGAATCAACTGAGATCGAGACTCCTGAACAAAAGGCGCGCGCACGAAACAGTGTGATCTACGGCTCCTCGGGAACCATCATCGAATGGTTCGACTACGGGCTCTATCTGTATCTGGTGCCGGTCGTCTCGCCCTTGTTCTTTCCCTCGAGTGACCCGATCTTCTCGGTTCTTGCGACTTTGGGCGTGTTCGCCGCCGGTTCGGTTCTGCGAGTAGCCGGTGGTGCCTTCTACGGCAGCATCGGCGACCGCCTTGGTCGTAAGCGAGCACTGGTTCTGTCTATCATTTTGATGACGGTGCCCATGGTGTTGATGGCAGTTCTGCCCACCTACGCAGCAATAGGGATCCTGGCACCGATCCTGTTCACGATCATGCGAATGGTCCAGGGTTTCTCCGCAGGCGGCGAGTACTCCGGCGCGATGGTCCAACTTGTCGAGCAAGCACCACCGAGGCGTCGAGGCTTCGTCACCGCTTCGGTTGTGTTGACTTCGGGAATCGGCATCTTGCTTGCATCGGTCTCCGTCTTGATTATGCGCAATGTTCTCGATCCCGCTCAGATCAGTGACTGGGGATGGCGGATGCTCTACCTCTTCGGCGGCGTACTCGGTCTCTTTGCGCTGCTCATGCGCCGCCGCATGATGGAGTCCGAGGCCTTCGAGAAGGAAGAGGAAGAGGGAAACACGCCAAAACAGCCCTTGCGCTATGCGTTCCGGTACCTCGCAAAGCCGATCTTCATAACCGCGATCATCGCCGGTTACGGAAACTTGCTCTACTTCGTGATCATCGGATTCGTCCCGGACATCCTCGAGGAGTACTCGCCCATCGATGATCGAGAGACCTTCCTTGTAGTCACCTTGATGACGGCGCTCTTCGCCTTCGCCACGCCCTTCTTCGGTTTGTGGT
>CAZVWA010000052.1:0-9899 GCA_964631085.1 uncultured Rubrivirga sp. | reverse complement strand
ATGCCGCCACCCATGCCCCCATGGGAGGCGGAGTCGTCGTCGGCGTGCATCTCATTGCCATGCATTTGGTCGTGCATGCCGCGGTGGCCTTCACCATGCATCCCCGCGCCCATCGGGTACTGAACGTCGAACCAGTCACCCAGCCAGTCACGCATCATGAAGATCTCCTCGTGCTGGACGTCGCGGATGTTCTCGGCGAAGGGGACGAGGGCTTCGTGCTCGGCGATGCCTGCGTTCACAAGTTGCTGAGACATCATCACGGCCATCATGTGATGAGGAATCATCGTCTCCAAGAACTCTTGGTCCAGTTCGTCACCGCGTAGCTCCGACAGGTCACCCATCATCGGCATGTAGTCCGAGGTGGTGTCGCGCCCGGGATACCACTCCTTGAGCCATGCCTTCATTTGCTCGACCTCGGCGCTCTGTGTCTCGATGATGGTTGCACCGAAGTCACGCATCTCTTGACGATCGCTGTAATCCACAAGGAGCTGTGCATTGTCGATGGCCTCCTGGTGGTGCGGAATCATGTCGACGAGGTAACCAAATTCGCTGCTCACCTCGGACATCTGCATCATCGAATCGTGTTCGTCGGCTGACCCCTCGGCCTTCTCGTCACTATTTGTGGTCTGCTCAGCAACCAGGGCAACCTGCTGCGTCTCGCCTTGTTGGGTCGCGACGGCGATGCCCACCACCGACCCTCCAACGAGAATGCCGACGCCGCCGGCAACCAGGATCGTGGTCATTCGTGAAGCCCGAGTAGTCATAGACGCAGGGAAGCACACGCCGATGAGCGCGAGCAAATCCTGCGGGGGTGTCTTACGAGATCCTTACGTTCGAGCGGTCAACCACATCCTGGATCGTCGTCAGATAGTCGATCAGTTTGGCCCGCAGAGTCGACGCCCGGGAAGCCACCTCGCGTTGAAGGAGTGCGTATTCGTTACGGCCACCGGGAGTCTCGACGCGAATCGGTGCATACCCGAGGTAGTCGAGGTCGTAGGGGGACGCCCGCATGTCGATCTCGCGAGCAAATACGGACAACTCGAAGCAGTCGAGAACCAAGGCGCCCGACAGGTATGGCTGGAACCACATGGCGTACTTGAACAGGTCCATATTCGCGTGGATGCACCCCGGTTGCTCGATGTCGCTCTGGTTCTCCCTGGTCGGGACGTGCGCATTCAAGGGCTCGGCGCCAGAGGTGAAGAAGCGGTAGGCGTCTATGTGGGTGCATCGCAGGCCGACGTCGTCGACGGCGGTGGCTATGTCATCGGCGGAGAGTCGTAACTGCTCCTGCTCGTGCCGGAGCTCGTCTGGTGCGATTCGATAGACCATGGCCCATTCATGCATCCCGAAACACGAATGCTGCGCTGGGCGATCCTGGGTTCCTCGCAGGATCCGAAGGGTCATGTCCAGCCGCGCCAGGTCGACGCGTGCGGGGTCGACTGTCCAGCCGTGGTCGTTTATGTAGAAATTCGCCGAGGACGGTGGGTTCCAGTTTCCTTCCAGTCGACTACCCCAACCCGGGTGCCACGTTCTGAGTCGCCCCGGGGAGTAGGGGTAGTAATCGAAGAGGAAATCCATGACCGGATGCTTGATACCGCGGCGGCGCCTAGCGAGATGCGGCGCGGTCCACTGCTCCGCCCGACGCGCGTGGGCCGAGGCAAGCGCGCGCCAGCGGCTCTCGGGCAACATCACGCTACGACGCTACGCCCTCGGAAGTTCGCCGACGCAAGTACTCTGTAGCGGTGGACCCAGAGGATCTCTTACCCGAGCAGACGAGCGATGACCTCGATGCCCAGGATGCGCGCGAGCACAACGATCATGACGCGTGGTTACGCGATCAGATCCCGCCCCACCACGGAGACTAGGGCGCTGTTTTCTTCAGTAGATCGCGGATTTCGGTCAGCAACTCGACCTGTTCATCTATGCCGGAATCGAATGCACGTCGCGCCCGGAAGCGATTGATCGGCACCACGAAGACGAAGTAGATGACGATCATCGTGAACACGAACGTGATCAGTGCGCTGATCATGAGGGAAATGTCGATGGTCTGACCCGCGATGACGATCTCGAGATCGCCAGCGTCATTTCCGATGAAGATCCGCACAACGGGGGTGATCAGCCCCTGAGTGAAGGCATCAGCCAAGGTCGTGAAGGCAACGCCGACCACCACGCCGACCGAGAGATCAACCACGTCTCCTTGATTGATGAATTCCCGCAATCCCTTGAACACGGCACACCTCCGTCGAACTCGGCGTTCACGCAACTACCCGCGTCCATGGATCATGACACCAACCGGCTCTGATGGGTGGGAGGCCAACGACAGCGCCGTCGCCTTTGCGATGGCGACGACCGCGATCGCGTCCGATGATGGGCCGAATCCGGATGAGGGGATGTCGATCACCCGCGCACCCTCGACAACCGGTGCCGTGGCGCCCTCGCGAATGAGGTCGACAACCGTTCCCGGGGTAAGTGCCGCGACAGCCCCCGTCGGACTGATGACCACCGGGACGGCTACTTCGCCGGGAGCCAGGGAGACGCGGGTACTTGCAGCGAAGTCCGGTGGGGGCTGGGGAGATCGCAGAGCCGTCACTAGGAAAAAGACACCAAAACCAGCGAGCAGCGCGGCCACGAGTCGGCGCCGCCGGCTGAGGAGTTGACGCAGATGGGTGAGGTCGAGAGAGGTTCGCAGGCGATCGACCAGAGCCGTCATGCAGCGACGTTAAGCGTCGCGAATGAGGTCCGTCGAATCGCTATCCACAGGGTGGAGCGTCAGGCCTTAGATGCCGTTGACGAGGACGAGCCCGACGACGATGAACCTGATGATGACGAGCTCGACGAAGAACTCGACGATGAACCTGAGTTCTCGGACTTCCCGGATGTCCCGGATTTCTCGGATTTCCCGGACGCGCCCGACTCGCTGGTGGACTTCTTCTCGCTGCTGCCGGAGTCACTCGAGCCGCCGGATGCCCGCGAATCGGTGCGGTAGAAGCCCGAACCCTTGAATACGACGCCGACTCCGTTGAACAACTTGCGCAGCGTGGGCTGGCCGCACTCGGGGCATTCGGTGAGGGTGGGATCGGTCATCTTTTGCACGATCTCGTGCTTGGTCTCGCAGGACCCGCAGGCGTACTCGTAGGTGGGCACCGGACCTCCTTGTCCGGCAGAGATTAGCACTCGATGGCCACGAGTGCTAAACGACGGCTTCCGCGTCGCTACGCTGCTGCGGTGCTCGTGTGGCTGGCGATCGGTGTTGGGGGAGCCCTCGGGGCACTCGCACGGTGGTCCATCGGGGAAGCCGTCGTCGCCTCGCTCGGCAGCCCGACTTTCCCGTGGGGGACGTTGATTGCCAATGTGCTCGGGTGCGCCGCCATCGGCGTCGTGGCACCGATCGTGGTCCGGCGTGCAGCGTGGGTCGCCGGGCTGGTCGTGACGGGTTTCCTGGGCGGCTTCACCACCTATTCGGCTTTCGCCGAGGAGACCTTTGCGCTGCTCGACCGCGGTGACGTTCAGGGGGTGGTGCTCGCCGGCGCGTACATCCTGGTCACCATCACCGCAACGTCCATCGCCGTCGCCCTGGGATCTCGGTTCGCGTCGACGCGGCCGGAAGGCAGGTCGGCATGACCTGGACTTTGGCGTTGGCGGTCGCTGCCGGCGGCGCGATCGGTGCCCCGCTGCGCTACCTCATCGATAGTCGGGTGTCTCGAGTGGCGCAGCAACGCGGCGATGGTCTCTTCCCGTGGGGTTTGCTGACGGTCAACGTCATCGGATCCTTCATCATCGGCGTCGCGTACGTAACTTTGGAAGGTCCTGGTCGGGCGCTGCTCGCCACGGGTGCCTGCGGTGCGCTGACGACGTATTCGAGCTACGCGCTATTCGTCAACCGGGTGTGGAGCGAGGACCGCAGCGCTGCCTGGAAGGCGATCATCGTCATGCCGGCCGCGTGTATCGGCGCCGCGAGCCTTGCTGTGCTCGTGACAAGAGCTCTCACCGGCATGTAGCCGAGTACGGTGCTCATCGTGCGCACCTGGGCCCGGATGATCTCGATCATCGGCTTAGTCGTCGCTCTTATCGTCGTTGGAATCGCCGGCTACGCAGTTCACACGGTGCGAGCGTCCTACCCGCAGGTCAGCGGTGAGGCGGAATTGACGGGGTTGTCGGCCGAGGTCGAGGTGCTGCGCAACGACCTCGGGATCCCAACGATCTACGCCGACTCCCTCGAAGACCTGTTCTTCGCGCAAGGATTCGTGCACGCCCAAGATCGATTCTGGGAGATGGATGTTCGTCGACACATCACCGCCGGTCGACTCTCGGAGATGTTCGGTGAGTCCCAGGTGCCGACCGACACGTTCTTGCGCACTCTCGGGTGGCGTCGCATCGCCGAAAAGGAACTCGACCTACTGACCGATCGATCCCGGCGCATTTTGGACGCCTACGCAAACGGAGTGAATGCCTACCTCGCCGATCGCAGCGGGGCTGAGTTGAGCTTGGAGTACGCGGTACTCGCACTTCAGAATCCGAGTTATCGCCCGGAACCGTGGGTACCCGCGGATTCCGTCGCGTGGTTGAAAGCTCTGGCGTGGGATCTGCGCGGAAACATGACCGATGAGATCTACCGCGCGGTCATGAGCGCGAGCATGGGCATTGACGCGACCGAGCAACTCTTTCCGCAGTATCCGTACTCGAAGAACCGCCCGATCGTTGAAATCGGCTCGGTAGTCGACGGTGTCTTCGACCAGGATGCGACTGCGAGCATCGGCAGCGCGCCCCGGGCGGCAATCACGAGCGTCGATTACTCGCAGGCGCTGAGCGGCTTATTGTCGGTCGATGCGGCGGTGTCGTCGCTCGAAGTACTTCTGGGACCGTCGGGTCCGGGCATCGGCTCGAACTCGTGGGCGGTGGCAGGTTCGAAGACCGACACCGGGCTTCCGCTGCTCGCCAACGATCCGCACTTAGCTCCGGCCATGCCGAGTCTGTGGTACCAGTCGTCGCTTCGGTGCACGAAGATCGACGACGACTGCAACTACGACGTCACCGGGTGGACGATGGCCGGTCTGCCCGGGGTCTTCATCGGGCACAACTCGCAGATCGCCTGGGGCTTTACCAACCTTGGCCCGGACGTGACCGACCTTGTCTTGCATCAGATCGAGGGCGACTCGTATCTATACGACGGAGAACTTCAGCCACTGGAGATCCGGACCGAAGAGATCGATGTTGCGGGCGGTGACCCGATAGCGATCACTGTCAGATCGACACCCGACGGGCCGATCATTTCCGGCATCGAAGACATCGCCGTGTATGACGCGGTGGGCGTCGATGCCCCCGTGCCGGCGCCGGGATCCATGGGGGCTCAGGGGGCGGTTGACGGCACCGGCGGCGACTACGCGGTGGCCCTGCGGTGGACCGCATTGCAGCCGCAACCGACGTTCGATGCGTTCGACGCTTTGAATACGGCCGCCGACTGGGAAGATTTTCGAGAGGCGGCGCGACTTCTGGCCGTTCCTGCGCAAAATCTTCTCTACGCTGATACGGCCGGTCGCATCGGCTATCAATCCCCCGGGCGGATACCCATTCGTCGCGGCTACGACGGCAAGTGGCCGATTCCGGGTTGGACGAGCGAATACGGGTGGGACGGGTACGTGCCGTTCGATGCGCTGCCGTCGGTCGTCGATCCTCCGGAGGGATGGATCGTGACAGCCAATCAAGCGGTCATCGGGCCCGAGTATCCGTATTTCCTGACCGACGATTGGGCTTACGGTGCGAGAAGTCAGCGCATCGTCGACTTGATCGAATCGTCAACGGCCGGTGGCGCCGTTATGACGGCTGAGCGCATGCGCGCCATCCAGATGGATAGCAACAACGCGCTTGCTGAGTTTCTCGTTCCCCGATTGCTGGAGTTGCCTGCTCCCGAAGGAACGGAAGATGCGCGCGAACTTCTCGCCCAGTGGGATTTCCAGCAGAGCTCGGATTCCGCTGGAGCCGCGTACTTCAATGCGATCTGGGCGCAAATGGTCGAGCGAATGTTCGATGCCGCGGCGGACACGGAGTTGATTCAGTCGAGCGGGAACGATCGCTTTTGGACGGTCATCGAAAACATTTGGGACGATCCGACCAACGTGTGGTGGATCGATAAGACCACCCCTGCCGCGGAAGACCGAGATGGGCTGCTGGCGACGGCACAGGTGGCGGCAGTGGAGGAGCTGCAGGAGCGACTCGGCGACGACCCATCGTCGTGGAATTGGGGCGCGTTGCATCAACTCACGTTCACGAACGGGACTCTTGGCACCAGCGGTATTGCTCCGATCGAGATGCTTTTCAATCGAGGTCCCGTGGCGGTCGGGGGCAGCGAGGCGGCTGTGAACGCAACCGGTTGGACACCGTCCGATGGGTTTGAGGTCGATTGGGTGCCGAGCATGAGACAAGTCATCGACCTCTCGAACTTCGATGCGTCCACATGGGTGAATCTCACCGGCAACTCCGGGCACGCTTATAACCGCAACTATTCCGATCAGATCGACGTGTGGGTCGACGGCGATCAATACCCGTGGGTGTTCAGCGATAAAGCCGTGCGCGATGAAGCGGTGGACGTACTCACCCTGCAGCCATCGAGCAATTAGTCGGGCCGGTTTCAGTCGGGCCGGTTTCAGTCGGGCATCGACAACCAGCGGACACGCTCGGGCGTGACGACCACATCAACCCGATGGTCATGATCCTCGCGCGGAACCGTAGCGATCGATTCGTGTTCGAAGACGACCGCGATGATCGGCCCGCGGCCATCGTCGGGCAGGTCAGCGAGGGCGCGGTCGTAGTAGCCGCCGCCTTGGCCGAGGCGGAATCCGTCTGCGTCGACCGCGAGGGCGGGAATGATCCACGCGGCGGGAGTCTGGTCTGTGGCGTCACCGACCGGTTCGTCGATATTCCAGGCGTTGGAGGAGAAAGACGTCTCGGTATCGGTGGCTATCCACGCCAGGTCGTCGCCTTCAACGCGAGGCAGGAGAACGGTTGCGCCGGACCGGCGGAGGCTGTCGATGAGTTCATGCGTGGGTGGCTCGTCGGGTCGTGCCAGATAGCAGGCGACGGCGGCGCCCTCCTTGCACGCTGACTGCACCTCCTCGAGGTCCAAGACGTGCTCGGCGATCCGGCGGGCCTCCTCTTCGGTGGATTGTCGATCGCGGCGTTGTTGGCGCAGGGATCGACGGACGTCAGCCTTGCTGGCGAGAGCATCCATGGCTCCAGCCTGCCCTAGAGGTGTCCGGATGCGGGGAATGACGGCGTAGTGTCAGGCCCCATGACAGGAGTACGGGCGGCAGTCATCCCTGCGGCGGGGCTGGGGACACGGTTCCTTCCCGCCACGAAGGCGATGCCGAAGGAGATGCTGCCCGTCGTTGACAAGCCGGCGATCCAGTTCGTCGTTGAGGAAGCGGTTGCCGCCGGACTCGACGACGTCCTGTTCATCACCAGTCGCGGCAAGCGTGCGCTTGAGGACCATTTCGATCGCAATACCGAACTCGAAGTCGCGCTGGCGGAGAAGAACGACACTGATCGGTTGGCGTTAACCCAAGAGTCGAGCGATCTGGCGCAAATTCACTACGTGCGCCAGGGTCAAGCGCTCGGTCTGGGTCATGCGGTGTTGATGGCGGAGAACCACATCGGCCAGCAGCCATTCGCGGTACTACTCGGGGACGATTTGATCGATGAGCGCGATCCGATACTGCCGCGCATGATCGAGATCCGCGAGCGCTTTGGCGGTTCGGTTATTTGCCTGATGCGCGTGCCCCGAGAAGACATCTCGCTTTATGGATGTGTCGCGGTGCAGGGTACGGACGACGACGACGTCTTCGAGGTGACGGACCTGGTGGAAAAGCCACCGGTGGACGAAGCCCCGAGCGATTACGCCATCATCGGGCGGTACGTGCTCGACCCAGCGGTGTTCGCGGTGCTTCACGAGACGAAGCCAGGCCGAGGCGGCGAAATCCAATTGACCGATGCGCTTGTGAAGTTGGCAGGTATGCCGGCATCGGCGGGCGGCGGTGTTCGGGGCGTGGTCTTCGACGGACGTCGCTACGACACCGGTGACAAGCTCAGCTATCTCAAAGCAGTGATCCAACTCGCGACCGAACGGCCGGACATCGGTCCGGAATTGCGCGAGTGGATTTCCGAGCGGAAGTTCTAGCCGTGCCATGGCGCGCAGACGTCGCCCCCACCCTCACCGAGGGGGATGTCCGACTGCGCCCACTGCGCACCAGCGACGCCAAGACGTGGCACGACGTCCGGCGTCGGAATCAGGCGTGGCTGACACCGTGGGATGCGACCGTTCCGGACGAAGGTGTCCAGGCAGGAGAGGTTCCGCCCTCGTTTCCCGCGATGACGCGTCGGCTCCGAGCGGAGGCGCGCGAGGGCAGGGTTATCCCGTGGGCGAGTGAGTTTCGAGGGCGGTTCGTTGGTCAGGTGACCATGGGCGGGATCGCGTACGGCTCCCTGCGCAGCGCCTATATCGGCTACTGGATCGATCAGGAATACGCGGGCAGGGGCATCACTTCGCTCGCGGTGGCGATGGCCACCGATTACGCATTCGACGTGTTGAGACTTCACCGGATGGAACTCAACATCCGTCCGGAGAACACGTCGTCGCGTGCGGTAGCCGAGAAGTTGGGCTTCCGGGTCGAAGGGTTTCGGGAGAAGTACCTGCATATCGACGGGGATTGGCGCGATCACGTCACGTATGTCCTGTTCGCGGGGGACATGCCCGGCGGCGTGGTGACCCATTTACGCGCTTCGGTGCAGCACCGAACTCCGCGCGGGAGTTCCTGAACCGCGAGTTGCCCCGCGGGCTCTAGCACGAGGGTGCGACACGCGCATCTTCGAGATGGCGCACCTCCCGCAACAAATGCCCCAAAACGCCTAGCGTGTGCGCTTGTGACGGGCTTGATCTACGTGGTCATCATCGCCCTGTGGGCTGCCGTCCTGATTCCGATCTGGCTGCGCCGTCACGATCAGATCAGCGAAGTGCGTTCCACCGCCCGCTTCTCCTCGGCGATGAAGTCCCTCGGCAAGGAGGATGGTCGTAGGTCCCGGTCGCGGGGAAGTTCGCGAAGCATGGAGTCGTATTCCCCGGCGCAAGAAGCGGCGGCCAAGCGTCGCGCCATCATCATGGGAGTGCTGAGCGGCGCACTCGCACTGCTCTTGGTCCTCGCCGTGGTCGGCCTTGTGCCGCGCTGGTCCCCGATCGTGCTCGCGGTTCTTGTTCTCTCCTATGTGATCGCCGCGGGAGTGACGTCGTCCAAGCGCTCGGCGGGTGCTCGTAGGCCCGCACGTGCCGAGTACGACGAATATGCCGAGTACGACGAACGCGACGAACTCGACGAACTCGACGAGGGTGCTTACGACGATTACCAGGAAGTCGCGTACACCGATCGAGTGGCTGAGGTCGCCTACCCACGCTCGCGCGGTGCTCGTCCAGCTAGCAAGCGCAGCCGCGATGCGCAGGTGGCGGCGGCCATGGACGACTTCTTGGCCTGGGATCCGTGGGAGGGCGAGGCGGAAGCCGATGGTTGGTCCGCAGTTCCCACCACGCTGCCGACCTACGTCAATGCTCCTCGCGCCACCCGGGTTCGTCGACCGATCGAGCGTGATCGCGACTGGTCCGGTGAGGCGATGGTCGAGGCGGCCCGCACGATGCGTCGTCCTCGCATCACCGTGGACGACCTCGATGACGATAAGTACGAGCTCAGCGCCCGTCCGCAGTCTCAATCTGTCGACTCAGGAGAAGACACCACCGAGTTGCCGGCGGTGGGATACTAGCCAGCCCGGAGAGCGGCCGGGCGATACACCTGCTGCTAGCCTTACCCCTCGCTTGGGGCTGTGGCGCAGTTGGTAGCGCGTCTCGTTCGCAATGAGAAGGT
>CAZVWA010000051.1:0-10096 GCA_964631085.1 uncultured Rubrivirga sp. | reverse complement strand
GACCCGGACGACCCGGGCGACCTGGATGACCCGGGCGAGCCGGCGTCGGCGCGGGTAAGCATGCGGGTCGCGGCACGGACAGTGGTGAGTGGCCCAAGGTTTCGCAGGGCGAACAGGTCCAGTCCGGTTTCGAAGGAGGCGCTTGGACAGGGGTCGACCGGAATAGCGCCGAAATAGGTCCAGGGGGCGGCATTTTGGACGATGCCCACGACCACTCCGGACGTCGGCGCTAGCCCCGGCCTGGTGATCGTCATCCGAGGGCTGCGACGATCCTTGAAGAATTCACGCACCGTGGTGATGAAGTAGCGGGTTGGGGTCGCGCGACCGCCCCTTCCGCGCTGCTGCTCCATGGACGCGATGATCCGCGCGTCGATGCCGAGCCCGGCGTTGACCGCGAACCACCGCGCGAATTCCGGTGTCTGGACGTGGCCGAGCCCGATCCGGCGGAAGACGCCGTCGCGCGTGGACCGCAAGATCACGCCCGTGGCTTCGACCGGATCGGTGGGGATCGCAAGAGCCCGGGAGAAGACGTTCGCACTTCCCCCCGGGATCACGCCCAGCGCTGGGACTCGGTGACCGGGGCGAGCCGGACCGTCGCGGAGTATTCCGTTCAGAACTTCGTTGACCACGCCGTCGCCGCCGAGCGCGATGACTGCGTCGAGCTGGTTGTCCAGAGCCCAACGCCCCAGATCGACTCCGTGGCCGCGGTGGGTCGTGAACGTGATCTCGAGATCGAGTTCGTGCGACAGGGCTTGGACGATCACGTCCGCTGTGCGGGTGGATGTAGTGGTTGCGCGAGGGTTGACTACCAGCAGCGCGCGCATGACGGGGAGCCTATGCTCGCGAGCGTGCCGAAACCGACGCAACCCTTGTTGGTCGTGCTGGCGAGCATCGCCGCGGTCGAAGGAGCCGTTCTTTTGGGCTATGCCGTCTACGACGTCATTCAGGGAGTGCGGGTCGGGCTGAGCGGACCCGAGGAAGTTTCGAATCTGCCGGCCCTGATCTTGCAGATCGTGATCTTCGCGGTGTTGGGAATCGGGTTGATGGCGATTGCTCGCGGATGGTGGATGCGCAAGTACGGAGCCCGGGCGCCATTCATCTTGGCTCAACTACTCGGCCTCGTCGTTGGATTCCCGCTCGCTCAAGCACCCGATTCGGGGACGCGAGCTATCGGCACCGCCCTCGTCGTAGCCGCCGTCGCCGGTATCGCCGTGTCCTTGCTTCCACCTGTCACGAGAGCAATCGTCGACTCGGAATAGGCCTCGGTTACCGGCGCACATCACCTTCGCGGACGTAGGCGGGCGCGAAATCCACGGGAACGTCGAAAGCAGCGCGACGACTTGCGCGCCGCAGGGCGATCAACACGCCACGTCCGGCGACGACAATTAGTCCAGCCGCCAGAACTGCGCGGGGGAGATCGAAGCCGAGCGACGTCACGACGTTGAATCTCAACCACGCCAGCAGGTTCTCCGCGAGCGGGGCGCCAGCTGTGAAGGCGATCTGGGGGGCGAGGTCCGCGGTGAACGGCCAGAACCAGAGATTGAGCGCGAACCCGTAGGCGAACGAGGCAACGGCTGCGTACCCGGCGAGCACGAGGACTTCGCGCCATGGGTGCGCAGGCGCGAGCCGTCGCACCGCAGGTAGCCGAGCTAGAAGTCCGGCCCCGAGGCCGATCCATGCTGCCGCAATCATCTGGAACGGCAACCACGGTCCGATTCCGCCGGTGATCAGAGCCGAGGCGAAAAGTGAGACCGCGCCCAGAACGAAGCCGAATCCGGGGCCCAGCGCAAACCCGCCCAGGATCAAGACCGCCCAGATGGGTTCGATTCCCGCCACGCCAGCGCCGAGAGGGCGAAGCGCCGCGATGACCGCGGAGAGCACCCCCAGCAGCGCGACGGACTTGGCGTCCATGGCTCCGTCGGCGAACTGGGCGAGCACGACGAGTAGGACGACGGGAACGAGCAGGGCGAAGATAAAGGGTGCATCACCCGCATGGGCGACCAGAGTCGACTCCGGTGCCGCGAAGAACGGCCATAAAAACGCAACGAGGCCAATTGCCGTGGCGAAGCCGATAGCTAGGACACTCCTCGCGCCAAGAGGGACAGCACCGTGGGTGGTCGTGTACCGCGCAACTGTCATGCCGTGTCCTGCTCGAGTGCGCGGCGAACCTGCTCGACCGTGAGCCACGGTTGCGGGGCCAAGACCTTGGCAACCTGCGGCGCGAACATCGGTGAAGAGGTGATCACCGCAGAGGTAGGTCCGTCGGCGACTACTTCACCGTCGGCGACGATCACGACCCGCGATGCGACCTCGGCGGCGAGTTCGACGTCGTGCGTGGCCAGGACCACCGCATGCCCCGCCTCGGCAAGATCCGTGACCACCCGTGTGAGGCGCTCCTTGGTTGCGTAGTCGAGGCCGCGGGTGGGCTCGTCGAGACAGATGAGTGATGGCCGGGCCGCCAGCACGATGCACAGCACGAGAAGCAGGCGCTGACCCTCGCTCAGATCCCGCGGGTGCGTGGTGTCGACCACTTCCGGCGCTAGGAGCGCGAGCAGGGCGCGCGTGGTGCCTGGTTCGCATTGGGCATCGCGGTCGGAGGCTGCGCACTCCTCGGCAACGGTGCTCGCTTCGAGCAGATCCGCGGGTTCTTGCGGGACGAGTCCCACGCGGTGGACCAGGTCGGGGCCGCTCAGGGTGCTCGGGTCGATTCCGGCTACGTCTATTGACCCTGATGCGGGTTTTTGGTGGCCTACCAGGGAGTGGAGGAGCGTTGACTTCCCCGCCCCGTTGCGTCCCATGAGTGCGATGACGTCGCCTTGATTGATAGTTACGGACACCGATCGCAGGGCGGGCAGCGCGCCGTACCGAACGGTGACGTCGCTCAGGGCCGCGACCGCACCTGCGTCGGATACCGCGCGCACGGGTGGCACGTGCCCGATCAAGAGTTGCCTCAGGGATGAGGCCTGCCGACGCGCCTCCCGAACGGTGATGGGAGTGCGCTCCCATCCCGCAACGCGTGCGAGGTGAACTACGGCAGGAGCGATCGGTGCCGTGGACATGATCGCTTCGGGTTCGCCGATCGTGATCTCGGTGCCGCGACTGCCCGGCGACTCCGGCGCACCGAGCGAAACGATGCGATCGGCGTACTGGACCACTCTTTCCAGGCGGTGCTCGGCCAGCACCACGGTCACACCGATGTCGTGGACGAGTCTGTGCAGGGCGGCGAGGACCTCCTCGGCCGCTCCAGGATCAAGAGCGGATGTGGGTTCGTCCAGGACGAGGACCCGAGGGTGTGCGGTGAGGACGGCGCCGATTGCCGCGCGTTGGCGTTGGCCGCCACTGAGACTTCGCAAGGGTCGGTGACGCAACTCCTCGAGGCCGAGGAGATCGAGCGTCTCTTCCACTCGCCGGCGCATCACGTCCGGAGGGATTCCCAGGCACTCCATCGTGTAGGCGAGTTCTTCTTCGACGGTGTCGGTGACGAAACTCGAGAGTGGATCTTGCGGGACGATGCCGACGACATCGGCAAGATCACGCGGGCGGTGCACCGATGTGCTGCGTTGGTCAATGCGTACGTCTCCGTTAAGGATTCCTCCGGTGAAGTGGGGGACCAGTCCGTTGATTGCGCCGAGCAACGTGCTCTTCCCCGATCCGGTCGCCCCGACCACGAGAATGAACTCGCCTTCTTCGATCGTGAGATCGAGGTTCTCGATGATCGGTGGCTGATCGGCTCGATACCGGATCGTCACGTTTTCGAACTCGATCATGCACGTACCTCCCGACCGGAGGGCGCGACGGTGGCTGGAGGTGGTGGAGTGATGAAAGCCGGGATGATCGCCGCGAGCAAACCGAGAAGAGCAAGAATCGGCACGGTGGGCCAGGTCGGGGGAGATGTTGCCGGATTCATCCCCGCGCCGTTGATCGCGGAGGCTGCCAGGAACAAACTCGCCGCCGCGGCACCCGAAGCGACTGTTCCTACATCGGCGACCTTCCACGCATTGGGTCGGTAACGGGTGCGCACATTGCGCCGACCGGACAGCACGACGCTGGCAAGTGCGCAGCACAAGCCGATGATCAACAAAGCCGGACCCCACCAGGTTGCCGAGCCGGTTCCCAGGAGTCCGTAGGTACCGAGCGTTGCTGCGATCAGACCGACCACGAGCAGCAATGCCGTGAGTCGTCGCTGCGCCGAGCTCACATTGGCAACCCTGCCGTACCCGCGCGAGTCCATCGCGGCCGCGAGGGCTATCGAGCGATCCATCGCGCCGTGGAGCACCGGCATCACGGTTCCGCTCACGCCGCGAAGTCCGATGTCGCGTCGGCCGCGAAGGCGGCGGTTTGCTCGAACCCGTGCAACATCGCTCGCAAGCTGCGGAAGGAAGGTCGTGGCTACCACCACGCTGACACCGATCTCGTACACGGCTGCGGGCACCGACTTCAGCAATCGGCTGGGGGACGCCAGCGAGCTGGCCGCTCCGATAGCGACGATGATCGCCGCAAGTCGCAAGCCTTCGTACAGAGCTTGGAGCGCCGGCTCGAGCATCAAAGCTCCGCCGAGACGGATGCCCGCGAGCCAGGACGGCAAAGTGACCCCGGGCATGTCGATGAGCATCGTTGTTCCCATGGGCGCGACGAAGATGATCTGTGCCAGAAGTCGAAAGAGCACGATTATGACCGCGAGGCGGATGAAGAATCCGAAGGAGCGAGCCCACGGTGCATCCGGTTTGCGTCGATCCACCACCACTGCGGCGACGGTGATAAGTCCGATCAGGAGCAAGGGGTTGGTGGTGGTGCTGGCCGCCACGGCGAGCCCCAGAGCCCAGCACCACCAGGCAACGGGGTGCAGCCAGCGAGTGTCGTCGACGTTGCGGAGATTGCCGACGCTACGGGTCCGCACTCGCGCGGGTGCGTGACGGACAGTCATGACTGCCTCACCCGGCGAGAACGTCGCCACAGCCAGAAGCCGACGAGGGCGAGGATCGAGATGGCGGCGGCTGTGATCAATGGGGTTCCGGATTCGGATGGCTCGGATGGTCCGGACTGTCCAGACAGTTCGAAGTTTCCGGACGCGGTGGTCGACTCAGGCACGGTCTCGGCGGATCCGGATGATTCGTCGGCGATCGCGTTGCCGACATCCGCACGTTCTTCGACTTCGTCGACCAGGGGTGCGCACTCGCGAGCGGGGTAGCCGTCGATGCCGCACACGAAACCGGCATCGATGCGAACCGGTGCCACTGATTGCAGGATCTGCAAGCTCGTTGCCGACGGTTCACTCACAACGCACGTGCTCACCAGCGAGCCGGGGCTTTCGCCGTCCGGAGCCTGGGATGGCTCGCCCGGGTCGATGACGATGGCGACCCTCTTGGAGTCCGCAGCCTGTTCAACCTCCGCGCAGATCGCGGCGAAGTCGGGAAGGGCGGCGGGGTAGATATCCGACATCTGGCTCGCCAAACCGAATCTCCATCCCTCGACGTCGCCATCGGCCGGCACTCTCGTCCCGGCGCCCTCGGCGGCGTATCCCCATGTCGGAGACGAACTCGTGGTGTCGCTTCCGATCCAGTACGACCAGTAGCGGTACTTGGTCGCTGCGGAGGCCGGGGCGACGACGGCACCCAGGAGCAACGGACCGCCCACCGCGAGTGCGATGAGGGCCCGTGCTCGAGGGGCCGTCGCCACGAAGGTCACTGCATGCTGCCCGTCAGGGCGCTGACGAGGTTCACGCCACCGAAGGAACGAGGGTTGCCATCGGTTGCCTCGGCGATCAGGAGAAGGAGCCCTGCGGCGCCCGGAACGGCGTCGCCTTCGGAGAAGGCGTAGGAACGTGCGTTGTCTCGCAGCGAATCCACTCCCGTGTCGACGGCCGAGGCGCCGACTTTGTTCGCGATCAACCCGAGGATGGCCCACGCCGTTGAGGTGTAGTCAGCGCCGGATCCGAAATCCGATGGCACGGCGCCCTTCGCGTCGATCGCTGAAGCCAGGAATCCGCCGACGTTCGCCATGGTGTTGCGCTTCTTGCATATCGGGTCAGGGTCGAGTGAGGGGACGGAATCGACTGGCAGTGCCCCGGCGAGCCCCATGTACCCCTGGGCCGATGCCAGCCCATTGGCAGCACTGCCCTTTTGATACGCGAGTCCACCTCCACTGGAACATTTGAGCTTGAGACTTCCCAAGAATTCCTTGGCATTAGGCACGCGGGCGCTTCGATCCTGGGGCTGCACGGTCTGCAGTGCGATCAACGCCAATCCCGTGGAGTTGGCGTCGGATTTTCCACCGGGTGAGAAAGGAAATCCCCAGTCGCGATTTTGGGCATCGATGAGCCAGGTGATGGCCGCACGCGCCTGTTGGGTCTTCCCGGCCAGATACAGCGCCGTCGCCGCCATGGCGGTGCTGTTGGTGTCGGGTCCGGAGAACGTTGCGGGGTCGGGCTCGTTGCACGGCTTGGACGTATCCGATCGATATGCCTCAAAGGAGCCGTCGGCGCACTGTTGGTCGAGCAACCAGTTGATGGCCGCGTCCGGGATGCGAGCGTCGGCGGCGGCTAGGCCGGTGATCGCCAAGGACTGACGGAAGACCCCGTCGTAGGTCGCATCTTGATTGCCAAACAGTCCGGTTTCGGACGCGTGGGCGGGCGCGGCTAGCAGGGCGGCGGAAAGTGAAAGCGCGGCGATGGCCGCACCGCCGGCTTTGCCGGCTCTAGCTATACGGGTGACCACAGGGTCGTCCCCTTTCGGATGAGCGGTCCGGAGCGTCGTCCCTGCAGGCCGCCCAACGAAAATCCCTCATGCTCTCGGCATGAGGGACGCGTCAGGGGGATTCCCGTGGACTCGTCCCGTTACCTCGACGGATGGAGCCGCTCGCGCTCGCCAGGTGCTCCGACTCGCTGCACTCGAGGGTTCGATCTCGAGGAGCTCACGGTTGCGGGACAGCGTCGGATTCTCACCGACTTCCCCTGGACGTCGAGCGCGTGCATTCAGTTGTAGGCGAATCCGACCACGCAGCAGTGGCCGGTGTCAAAGCACCGCGCTTTTCGGTGCTAGTTGAATGGTTGACTACTCGCTCGGATGCAGGCTCATGGTGTAAGCGATGGAACCGTCATCAAGCAGGGTGACGTTGTCGACCCCCTCGTCCAAGAGAGCCCGAAAGTTCTCGCCCAACCACGATTCGGCGTCGGCCTGGCTGGGGAATGCCTCGCGGGTTCCCGACGCGGGGGACAGGTCGGCATCACTGCTTGTTGAGTAGGTCCAGGTCCAGCCCATGGTGTTCCTCCGTTGGTTAGGTCCTGCGCTTGGCTATGGACGCGGGTTGGGTGACTTGGTCAGGCTTGGGTCGTTGATGACGAGATCGCCGAGGGCGTAGTCAATGGCGCTCATGACGTCGTCGGGCAAGGTGATCCCGGCAGCTTTAACGTTCTCGTCGATCTGTTCGGGGCGCGAGGCGCCGATGATGGCTGCCGCAACGTTGGTGTTCGTCAGAACCCACGCAATGGCGAGCTGAGAGAGCGTCAGGTCCATGTCTTGCGCGATCGGCACGAGTCGTTGCACCGCGGTCAGGACGTCGTCGCGCATCCAGCGCTCGATCATCTGCGCGCCTTCGCCTCCGGAGGCACGTGAGCCTTCGGGTGGTTGCTGTCCGGGAAGATACTTGCCGGTCAGCACACCCTGAGCCATCGGTGACCACACGATCTGGCTCACTCCGAGTTCCTCGCACGCGGGGACGACTTCGGATTCGATCACCCGGTACAGCATCGAGTACTGCGGTTGGTTGCTGATGATCCGGTCGAAGCCCATGTCCTCCGCGATCCGCATCGCCTCGCGGATCTCGGCCGCCGTCCATTCTGAAACACCGACGTATAGGACCTTGCCCTGTCGCACGAGATCGTCGAACGCGCGAAGGGTCTCTTCCAGTGGGGTGTCGTAGTCGAAGCGATGGGCTTGATAGAGATCGACGTAATCGGTCTGAAGGCGTCGAAGTGAGTTCTCACACGATTCCATGATGTGCTTGCGCGACAGACCTCGATCGTTCACGCCGGGCCCGGTCGGCCAGTAGACCTTGGTAAAGATCTCGAGCCCTTCGCGCCGTTGGCCTCGAAGCGCGGCGCCCATGACCTCTTCGGCGCGCGTGCCCGCGTAGACGTCGGCGGTATCGAAGGTGGTGATCCCTGCGTCGAGCGCGGCGTGGATCGTCGCGTGTGCCGTGGCATCGTCTACCTGAGATCCGTGAGTGATCCAGTTGCCGTAAGTGAGGGCGCTGATCTTCAGGCCGCTTCGTCCCAGGTGTCTAAATTCCATAACCCAGAACCCTATTCCCCGCGAACGGTCGCACAGTAGCGGCCGAACGATCGCGGAGTAACGACTGAGCGGAGTTAGCGGTGCAGGGCCAAGATGAGCGTGCTGCGTGCGGGGAGGTGAACAACGCCGTGGCGCATTTCCGGTGCCTGGGCGCATGAGTGCAATTCGATGTCGGCTTCGGTGAATGCCTCGGGGAGCCGGAAATCGACGACTGCGTCCCGTGCGTTCATCATCCACAGGAATTGGCTCGAGTCGTCTGCTGTGTCGGCGACTTTCGGGTCGACGTCGGCATTGCTGACGATCATGCCCAGGCAACGCTGCTCCGGGTCGTTCCAGTCGCTCTCGATGAACTCACGGCCGTCGGGGTGCCACCACAGGACGTCCTGGGCTGTTTGGGATGAGTCGAAGAAGTGCCGTCTGCGAAATGCCCGGTTGTTTCGTCGCAACTCCATGAGGCGGCACGCGAAGTCGAAAAGTTCAGCTTGCCAATCTTCGTGACCTTTCCAGTCCCACGGATACCAGCTGATCGCGTTGTCCTGGCAGTAGGCGTTGTTGTTGCCGTGCTGGGTACGACCGAATTCATCGCCCCCGGAGAGCATGGGCACTCCAGAGGACAGAACACACGTGGTGAGCAAGTTTTTGATCTGCCGACGACGGATAGCGTTGATCTCAGGATCGTCGGTCTCGCCTTCCTGCCCGTAGTTCGCCGAGATGTTGTTATCCGTGCCGTCCCTGTTGTCCTCGCCGTTGGCCTCGTTGTGTTTATGGTCATAGCTCACGAGGTCGCGGAGGGTGAAGCCGTCGTGGGCGGTGACGAAGTTGATGCTTGAGAACGGGCGTCGTCCTTCGTCTTCGAACAGGTCGGCTGATCCGGTGAGACGCCAACCGAGTTCAGCGACGCTGCCGGTTCCTCGCCAAAAGGAGCGAGTTGTGTCGCGGAACCGGTCGTTCCATTCCGCCCACAGCACGGGGAATTCCCCCACCTGATACCCGCCGGGGCCCACATCCCAAGGTTCGGCGATGAGTTTCATGCGACGCAGCACGGGATCTTGCTGGATGGCTGTCATGAAACTGCCCAGCATGTTGACGTCGTTGAAGGAGCGCGCGAGAGCGGAGGTGAGGTCGAAGCGGAATCCGTCGACATGCATCTCGTTGGCCCAGTAGCGCAGGGAGTCCAGGATCATCTGCAACACGTGCGGGTGTGATGCATCCAGAGTGTTACCGCAGCCGGTGTAGTCGATGTATTGGCTGCCGTCTTCGGTGAGGTAGTAGTAGACGTCGTTCCCGATTCCTCGGAAGGAAAGTGATGGCCCGTCGATCCCGCCCTCGGCGGTGTGGTTGTAGACGACGTCGATCACGACCTCGAGTCCCGCGGCGTGAAGATCTTTGACCATCTGTTTGAACTCGCGCACCTGTTCTCCGTGTGCGCCCGAAGACGAGTACTTCGCGTGTGGAGCGAAGAAACCGAGGGTGTTGTAACCCCAGTAGTTCGTGAGTCCGGAGCGAAGTAGGTGGACTTCGGAGACGAAATGATGGATGGGCAGGAGTTCGACGGTGGTGACTCCCAGCGCCTTCAGGTGGGCGATCACCGAAGGGTGGCCGACGCCTGCATATGTTCCGCGCTGGTGCTCGGGGACGTCCGGATGCTGCATGGTGAGTCCGCGGACGTGCGTTTCGTAGATGACCGTGTCTTGCCAGGGTGTCTGGGGAAGTGAATCGTTCCCCCAATCGAATTTCGTATCCGCCAGAACCGACATTGGGACGTAGGCCGCATTGTCGAGTTCGCTCATCTGGCCGATGTCGTCGCC
>CAZVWA010000050.1:0-10300 GCA_964631085.1 uncultured Rubrivirga sp. | reverse complement strand
ACCATCCACCTGATCGGTCATGCCGGTGGCGCCCACGAGTCCGAACTGTGGGGGCTTCGGGCGGACCTACGCGATGCATTCGCTGATCGCGCACCGAATATCGAAATCGGTACCGACGTTGGGTCGACCGGAGCCGATGTCGTGGTGATGATGGCAGGCGCAACTGTCACTCGTGAGACCGCCGACCGGGCAGCACTCGCGGAAACAAACCGCCGAATATTCGCTGAAGCGGCTGAAGGCGTCGGTCGCATGTCCGGTGATGTCACCGTGATCGTGCAGTCGAATCCGGTGGAACTTGCCGTGAGTCAATTCGCTTCCGTGGTTCCGCGTCACAAGTTGATCGGTGCTGCCGCGTGGTCGGATTCCTTGCGCTTTCGACGTGAACTTGCGGCGGATCTGGGAATTCGTCGGCCCATGGTCAACGCACAGATGTGGGGTCAACACGGTGACCATCTCGTTCCAATCTGGTCGCGGATCCACGCGCGGGGGGTGAGCGATCAACATTTGGCCGATGTCATCGGGAAAGCGCGGCAAGGACGGCACCTAGCAGAACTCAGTAGCGAGATCTCCGAGGCACGCTCACGAGCACTCGACCTGGTCAATAACGGAGATATCCGAGGTTCCTACGAATTCATCCAAGGGCAACCACCGGATATCCGAGCTGCCGTCAAACCGTTCTTCACTCACTTCACGGCTGGGAGGACGACTGAACTAGCAACTGCCCACGCGGTGGTGGACGTCGTCGGCTTTCTGGCCCACGGTCACCAGATCGCTATCCCCGCGCAGGTTTTGCTCGACGGCGAGTTCGACGGGCTGACGGGGCCTCTGGCAGTGCCGGTCTTACTCGATCCGATGGGCTGGTCCCAGATCGTCGATGAAGCCATCGCCGAGGACGAACGGGCTGCGCTGGCCGACGCCAGTCGTGCTGTCGCACAAACGATTAATTGAGAACTAATTCGATGCAAGCCGTCCACGCAAGAATCGATGATTGACGTTAGGCCGACACGTCTTCTCGGGTGCCAGCGATGCTCGCTGCATCGATAAACCATGTGTCGTTTTCCAAGACGACCCGATAGACCATCAGAACAGATGGAGAGCCGCTGATCTCTAGTCGGATGAGAGCGGCATCTCCGTCGCGTTGACAGTCGTCGAAGGCGATTGATGGATCGTCGAGCAAGAAGCCGTATGTTCCCTGGATTATCGAGCGGAATTGTTCAACGCTGACCGACTTCTGAAAGGACTGCGAGGCGAAGGCCCGAGCCGCGTCGAAGTCATCGTTGGCGAAGGCGCTTTGCTGACTGCGGATCGTGCCCTGCGCACGTTGGAACATGACGTCCTCGCACGGTGCGGGACCCGGTTCCACGGTCTCGGCTTCCCGCGGTTCGATGTCGGCTTCCTCATCATCTGCCGTCGGCTCGGACGTTGGAACAGACTCAGCCGTCGGCTCGGACGTCGGAACGGACCCGGCGGTCGGCTCGGATTGCCGGCCTTCACTACCCCCGACGGTGGTGTCGCTCACGCACCCGGCGAGAAACAGGGCTGCTGCGGCAAGGACGAGGGCACGCATAACCCGACGCTAGATCAGATTCGGGTAAACCACATGTCGACGATCGGCCGCCCTTCACGAATCGCCCTGTTTTCGAAGTGCGTCACAGGGCGCCAGTCGGGGCGATCGATGATGCCGCCATCCCACCGCTCGCTTTCGGAGAACGTCAACTGCATGGCTTCTGCGTATTCGGCCCAGTCGGTTGCGAGGTGCCAAAAACCCCCGGAATCGACCACCTGCGCGACAGCCTCTACGACCGGTGCCTGCACCAGCCGGCGCTTGTGATGGCGGGCCTTGGGCCACGGATCGGGAAAAAACGACCGCACGCCGGCCACCGGCCCCGGCAGGGTGGGAAGGAGCTCGAGGACGTCGGCTTCAATGATGAAGACGTTGGTGACATCGTCGACTCGGCAGCGGTCGAGGAGGTCGCCTATTCCCGGAGTGTGAACGTCGATGGCGAGAACGACGTGGTCCGGAAATGCCCGCGCCAACCCGATGACGGGATCGGCCGAACCGAAACCCACGTCCAGGACGACCGATCTGGAGCAATTCCACGCCGTATCGAGTGTGGATTGGGTCAACAGTTGCGGGCCAGCATCCGCCAGTGCCCGGGCTTGGCGCGGCGTGATGCGGCTACGCCGTGGTTTGAACGTCCTGATTCCGGGGCTCAGGATTGAAGCGGGCACGCCTGCAGTGTGGCCCATAGCGCCGGCGGAACCTACGGTGGTGCCGTGACCCCTCGGCGTTCTCGGTGGCGGCTGGCCGCCGCAATCGGGTGCGTGCTCATTTCATCGGCCGCGTGTTCGTCGCAGTCCATTGAGGAAGATGCGGCCGTCGCCTGCGGTTGGGATGAGCCGAAGGAGCCGATCGTTTCGGCCCTTGATGCTTCACCCGACCAGAGGTCGCTGAACGCTCAGCGTGCTGACACACGGTTGGCGGCCGCGCAGCGCGTGTACAAAGCCGATGATCGGTTTGGTTCGCTGGTCGACGCACTTTCGGAAACGGCCGACTTCGCATCGGAATTGGAATCGATGACGGTAGGGGAAATCGAGCTGATCCCCAATGATCGATGGGACTTCGCGAAGTACGCCCAGGCGGCCGCACGCGATCAGTGCGAGCAACTTGCTGCCGTAGTTGGCCGAGACAACATGGATGCGGGGGAGTGATGACTCGCCCCGTCGTGGTGTTTGACGGTCGCTGTGGGTTTTGCACCTGGAGTGTCGATTTTGCCCGTCGGAGGGTTCGAGCCAACGCGGAGTTCGTTCCTTATCAGTCGAGTGACCTTGATCGACTCGGCATGACACGCGAACAATGCGAGCGCGAAGTCCAGTGGGTCCAGGGGCAGTACATAGTCGGTGGATCGTCGGCAATCGCTGAGATTTTGCAGTCGGGTGATCGATGGTGGCCGTTCATTGGTCGAGTATTGGACCGGCCAATAGTGCGACCTACCGCCCAGAGAATGTACGAAGTCATCGCCCGCCATCGAGGACGACTGTGGGGGATCACACCCGCCGTTAGCGACGAGAGTTCAGATCAACGTGAAGAGCCAGAGGTGAATTGACCCGGTACTTGCGATCGTTTTCGATTCGCCAGCACGAGCCGCGCCCAACTCCCCGGAATTGCCACGGTTCGTCAAGATCGGCCGGTGGTTCAGCGCGGAAAGCGGTTTGCTCGTCGATGCCGACCACGGTCGTGCTCTCGGAGAGCATCGGGCGCATCACCATGTCCGGGATCCACTTTGCATAGACATCGAAGTGCGGCAGCACCCGAAGGGATGGCACGAGCCCTAAGCCCTCCTGGCCACCAGCCCGCGGATGTCGGATGTCGGGAACGTATCCGCTGAGCGCCATTGCCCCGGCTGAGCAGCCAGCAATCGATGCGCCGGATCGCCACGCGCGGTGCATTGCGTGCCATACCGGAGTGTCGATCAACGTTCGTGCCAAGTGCTTGGGATTACCGCCGGACATGTAGATGAGTCCGGCGTTCTCGATGGCGTCGACATGAGCGGGATCATCGGCATCTCCACGGGTGCGAACATCGACGATCACCTGCTCGACACCGAGTCGCTTGGCAGCTCGCGCGCCGAGTTCATGCCAGCGTCGCAACGACTCGTCACCTTCAAGGGATGCGGCAGTTGCTAGTTGGACGTAGCGAGGCGCCTTGTCGGCCAACAGCCACTCTTCGAGTTCGTGCATCTCTGGCAGATACTCGCCGCTGCCGACGAGGGCGATTCGCCCGGGAGTTGGCTCGCTCAGGACTCGGCTCCGGATTCGGTCGCGCCATGCTGGGCGTCGTAGTACTCGCAAAAAGCGTCGTAGGCGCGTGGTCCGTACACGGTGGCCGGGCCCCCCTGCATCAAGAACGTCACCCCAATGGCCTCTGCTGCCTCTTCCTTAGTCGCGCCGGCGCGAACGGCCCCGCGCGCGTGGGCGGCGATGCAGCCGTCGCAATGGGCGCTCACCGAGAGCGTGAGCGCGATCAGTTCCTTCACCTTCGTAGGAAGGGCCCCCTCGGCCATCGCCCCTGCGTGCAAATCCTTGAATCCCGCGTAGACATCGGGAATGGCCTGGCGAAGGTTGCGGGCCAGAGGAGCGAGGGGTTCTTGGACGGCCTTGCCGTGATCGTGTGCCATGCGAAACACGATACTCCCCGCAGTCCCTATACCCCACAGGGTATTGAGGTATCCTCCTGTTATGGATATTGATCCGTCTGTCAGCCGCGATGTCCTCATGCGCCTCAAGCGAGCCCGAGGCCAACTCGACGGCGTGATCAACATGATCGAGGAGGACCGGAGCTGCGGGGACATCGTTACCCAACTGGCCGCGGTGTCGAAAGCCCTCGATCGAGCGGGCTTCAAGGTCGTGGCCACCGGCCTCAAGCAATGCTGGGAGGACGGCGAGAAGGCCCCCATGACAGCCGAGGAACTCGAGAAGTTGTTCCTCTCGCTCGCCTGACCCGACACCGGGCCACGCTGCCGGGGGATTACGCGGTTCGTGGCGCTGAATTGGGCATGCTTGTCCCGTGCCCATCGACCAAACTTCCCTAGGTGAGCTACGGCTTCGCACCAGCGCAAAGTGGCGCACCTATCCAGCCGAGGTCCTTCCCGCCTGGGTCGCCGAGATGGATTTCACCCTCGCCGAGCCGATCGCGAAGGCCCTGCACCGTGCAGTAGACGTTTCGGATACGGGGTATCGGTGGGCCGATCAGGTCCCGACTGCGCTGGCCTCATTTGCTCAACGCGAATGGTCGTGGAACGTGGATCCGTCGAACGTGATCGTGCTCGCCGATGTGATGAGTTCGATCGCCCAGTCACTTCTCCACCTCACCGATCCTGGATCGGAAGTGGTCATCAATCCACCCGTCTATCCGCCGTTCTTCTCGACGGTGGAGAAGGTCACGGGCCGTAAGGTCCGGGAAGTTCCGCTCGTTGCAGAGGCTGGTCGCTATCGCCTTGACCTTGACGGGCTGGAGCGGGCTTTCGCCGATCGGACCGTTCAGGCGTTCGTGCTGTGCTCACCGCACAATCCGACGGGGACGGTTCATTCCGTCACCGATTTACAAGAGGTTGCGCGGTTGGCGGCTGCGAACGATGTGGTCGTGATTTCCGATGAGATTCATGCCCCGATGACGCTGGCGGGAAGCGAACACGTGCCCTTCATGCGAGTCGCATCCGAAGTCTCCAACGTGCGCGCGGTCGCGACTGTGTCGGCATCCAAGACGTGGAACATCCCGGGGTTGAAGTGCGCGCAACTCGTTGCCGGTGACTCGGTGGTCGATCAGCTAACCGAGGGCATTCCGATCGAAGCCACGTACGGTGTCGGGCACTTCGGGGTACTCGGCACCCTGGCGGCCTACAGGGAAGGCGCCGAGTGGCGTGAAGAGATGCTCGAGGTCCTCGATGACCGCCGGCGTCTACTGTTCGACGGCCTGAATGGCATCGATGGGGTGCGGATGGTGTGGCCGGAGGCGTCCTACTTAGCCTGGGTGCAGTTCGATGGCTTGGGGGATGATCCGGCGGCCGTCATCCTGGACGAGGCAGCAATCGCGCTGAATTCCGGACCCGCCTTCGGGGCATCCGGCGCTGGCCACGCGCGCGTCAACTACGCCACATCCCGGGAAATCGTCGAGACGATCATCGACGGTGTGGGATCGGTTGTTGAGTCTCATGCGTCGTAATCCTGTGACCGGAGTTCGACGCGTGATAACCGGGCTTGCCGCCGGTGCTGCGACATTCGGTCTGGTGGTTTCCCTGGGCGCGGGAGCGTCGGCCGCCGATCGAGCAAAGGATCTGGACGCTGTCGCTTTCGGAGACTCCGTCATGTTGGGTGCGAAGTCGCAACTGAGGGCCGCCGGCGTTGGAAAAGTCGACGCGAAGGTGAGTCGCCAGGCGTACACCGGCCCGGATTTGATTCGGGGGCTGGGCACTCGGCTGCCCGAGCACGTGGTTGTTCACCTCGGCACCAACGGCACATACACCATGAAGATGTGTAAACAAATGGTTCGGGCTGCGGGCAAGCGCCGGACCGTCTACTTCGTCAACCTCAAAGTCCCCCGTCCCTGGGAAAAGCCCAATAACAAGATGTTGCGCAAATGCGACGCAAAATTCCGCAGCGATCGGGTGGTCTTATTGGACTGGAACCAGTTGGCGTCCGATAACCCCGACTACCTGTACGCGGACGGCATCCACCTGCGCCCAGAGGGGGCCAAAGCGTTCGCCTCGATGGTGCGCAAGGCGATAACCGCGCCCCGTGCTCCGTATAGCGATCGGCTGTAGGTCGGTAGCCATTTCTCGGCAAAAGCGATTTGGATCGTTCCACAAGTAACCCCCGTCACATCACCCCTGTGCACTTGCTCACAGGACAACGCTTACACGCCTGTCTCACCTGGCGCTCCCTGCTGCGAGACGACATCCTTGCGGAATCTTCCCCGGGCGCTCACGCGAAAAACTTGACGATCTGACAACGGAGTCACGATGGCACTGACGGGCATGGACAACGCACCCACTCGCAACAAGCAGATCTTGGAATGGGTCGAGGAGATCGCCGAACTCGCTCAACCTGATCGAATCGAGTGGTGCGACGGTTCGCAAGAGGAATGGGATCGACTCACCAGCGAGCTCGTCGACGCCGGGACCTTCATCCGGCTCAATCCCGAACTTCGACCAAACTCGTTCCTCGCGCGCAGTGATCCCCGAGATGTTGCCCGCGTCGAAGAGCGCACCTTTATTTGTTCGCAGCGGGAGATCGATGCCGGCCCAACCAACAACTGGGCCGATCCGATCGAGATGCGCGCGACCCTCACGGGACTGTTCGCGGGGAGCATGCGTGGACGAACCATGTACGTCATCCCGTTCTCGATGGGACCGCTGGGTTCTCGGATCTCCCAGCTCGGAGTCGAGATCACCGACTCGCCGTACGTCGTACTGAACATGCAACTCATGACGCGGATGGGAACCGCGGCCCTCGAGGAGATTGGCGAGCACGGGGACTTCGTGCCGTGCCTGCATACGGTCGGCTATCCGCTTGTTGACCAGGATGGGAATGCCCGCGAGGACGTCGCGTGGCCCTGCAACGACACCAAGTACATCGTCCACTTCCCCGAAACGCGGGAGATCTGGTCCTACGGGTCGGGCTACGGCGGCAATGCGCTCCTTGGCAAGAAGTGCTACGCGCTGCGGATTGCCACGGCGATGGCGCGTGACGAAGGTTGGCTCGCCGAGCACATGCTGGTGCTCAAGCTGACCTCACCCGAGGGCGACGTTCGCTACATCACAGCTGCGTTCCCGTCCGCCTGCGGCAAGACGAATCTCGCCATGCTGGATCCGACCATGCCCGGCTGGAAAGTGGAGACCATCGGCGACGACATCGCGTGGATGCGATTCGGTGAGGATGGCCGGCTCTACGCCATTAATCCAGAAGCGGGTTTCTTCGGGGTCGCACCGGGAACCGGGATGCACACGAACGCGAATGCCGTTCGCACACTCGACGGCGGTAACAGCATCTTCACGAACGTCGCCCTCACCGATGACGGCGATGTCTGGTGGGAAGGCCTGACTGAGGAAGCGCCGGCGCACCTCATCGATTGGAAAGGTCGAGACTGGACGCCGGAATCCGAAGAACCGTCAAGCCATCCGAACGCTCGGTTTACCGTTCCAGCATCGCAGTGCCCGACCATTGCACCCAACTGGGAAGACCCGTCGGGTGTGCCCATCGACGCCATCTTGTTCGGTGGTCGTCGGGCGACGAACGTGCCGCTGGTGACGGAGTCGTTCGACTGGGCACACGGTGTCTTCATGGGTGCCACGATGTCGAGCGAAAAGACCGCCGCTGCTGAGGGAACCGTCGGGGAGTTGCGCCGTGACCCCTTCGCGATGCTGCCGTTCTGCGGTTACAACATGGCCGACTACTGGGGCCACTGGCTCAAGATCGGATCGTTTAGCAGTCCGGAGAAGTTGCCGCGGATCTACTCGGTCAACTGGTTCCGGCGAGGCACCGACGGTCGCTTCATTTGGCCGGGCTTCGGGGATAACTCCCGGGTGCTCGAATGGATCATCCGCCGGATCGAAGGTGAAGCCGACGCCGTCGATACCCCGATCGGGCGGCTTCCCGTCGTCGACCAACTCAATCTCGAAGGCGTCGACATTTCCGACGCGGATATCGAGGAGCTGTTCGGTATTGACGCTCAGTCCTGGCTTGAAGAATCCGATCTAACCGAGGAGTATTTCGGCCAGTTCGGTGATCGAGTACCCGAGGTGCTGCGCGGGCAGTTGCAGGATCTGCGTGATCGCCTGAGCTGAGCGCGACGCGTTCGCCGCTAGTTACCCATCGTGGCGACGAGGACGGCCTTGATGGTGTGGAGTCGGTTCTCTGCCTGGTCGAAAACGATGCTCGCAGGGGAGTCGAAGACGGCTGAGGTGACCTCGACTCCGTCGGTCAAGCCGAACTCTTCTGCGATCGATCGACCGATCGCCGTATCGGTGTCGTGGTAGGCGGGTAGGCAATGCATGAATTTGGCGTTGTCGCCTGCGATTGACATGAGTGAAGCGTCGACCCGGTAGGGACGCAGCACCTCGATGCGTTCGGCCCAGACGTCCTTCGATTCGCCCATGGAGACCCAGACGTCGGTGTGCACGAAGTCCACACCGGATACGCCTTCGGTGATGTCCTCGGTCAGCGTTATCCGCCCACCCGAGGCTTCAGCACGCTCGTGCGCAAGCTGTTGTACGTCCTCGCTAGGCCACAGGGAGCGTGGAGCCACGATGCGCACATCGGCGCCCAGGATCGCGCCCGTCACCATTAGCGAATTACCCATGTTGAAGCGGGCATCGCCTACGTAGGCGAAGGACGGGGTGATGGTGCCGGAGTGCTCGCGCATGGTCAGGAAGTCCGCGAGCATCTGCGTCGGATGCCAGGTGTCGGTGAGACCGTTGAAGATAGGGACGCTTGCGTATTCGGCAAGTGCCTCGACCGTGGCGTGATCGGCTCCGCGGTACTCGATGCCGTCGAATACCCGAGACAGAACCCGCGCGGTGTCGGCAATGGACTCCTTGTGCCCGATCTGGCTCGACGAGGGATCCAGGACGGAACTGAAGCCACCTTGATGAGCGATTGCCGCCTCGAAGGACACCCGGGTGCGCGTCGAAGTCTTTTCGAAGATGAGGGCGATTCCGCGACCTTGGAGGCGTTGTTGTTCACGCCCGTCGACGCGCTCGCTTTTGAGTTGGGCAGCGAGGTCGATGAGGTACGTCAACTCCGATGCCGTGAAGTCCTTCTCGGCAAGGAAGTCCCGACCGCGCAGGTCGATGGGGTCGCTCACTCACCGAACCCTAGCGGCGGGTGAGCGGTGGGCCGATGGGATCGTCTGTGGGACGTGGCTCAGGCAGTGATGCCCAGCGCCTGCGGTGAAATGGCCGCGTCGACGTCCTGGCCGGCTGCCCGCAGCCCGTCACCTTTTCCGCGGGGGTAGTGCCGGGAATCGAGTCGGCGGTAGATGCGCTCACGATCGTCCTCGCTGAGCCCTCCCCACACCCCGTAGGGCTCGCGAGCGCGAACGGCGTAATCGGCGCATTCGAGTCGAACGGGACACGCCGCGCAGACAGCCTTGGCTTGCCGGTCTCGTCGAATCCGAGAAGAGCCGCGCTCGTTTTGCGGATGGAAGAAAATCGTCGGATCAACCTTCCGGCACGCACCCCGCTCTTGCCAGTACCAGGTTGCGTCGTTGGGCACCTGTGCCAGTGGTTGCTGGGGCATGACGCCCTCCCATCCCTCAACGCGTCTGCGACGCTCGGAGCTTTACCAACGCTCACCACGGTAGGTGCGTCGCAGGGCTGCGTGAGTGGACGAAGGTCCCGACCTTTTGGGACCTGGTCCCGTGCGAGTGGTGTTCCCTGGGAAGGGTCGTCGCCTGAGGGGCGGAGACCTCCTAGTCGGAGTCTTCCTCCGACGGGGCTTCGTCGGCCAATTTCTTGCGCACGTCGTCCATGTCCACATCGCGAACAGCCTGAACGAGATTTTCCAGTGCTGGCTGGGGGAGTGCGCCCGCCTGCGAATACAGCACGACGCCGTCGCGGATAGCCATCAGCGTGGGGATCGAACTGATCTGGAAGTAGCCCGCCAGACCCTGCTCGGCCTCGGTATCCACCTTGGCGAACACGATGTCCGGATTGTCTTGGGAGACGGTCTCGTAGACGGGAGCAAAGGTCCGGCACGGCCCGCACCATGATGCCCAGAAGTCCACGAGGACGATGTCGTTGCC
>CAZVWA010000049.1:0-10473 GCA_964631085.1 uncultured Rubrivirga sp. | reverse complement strand
TCGGTGGACGAACGTTGGCAGCCCTGATCGCAGGTCGATCCGAGGATCCGATCACATCGTTGCCCTGGGTGTCTCATCGATCACGATCATGGGAAATTGAACCGGCGCGGTGGTTGGCTACCGGCGCCGGAATGTATGCGATGACGAGCGCCGATGCCGTCGAGGCGCGAACCGGAAAGCCATCGCGGCGGGCACGGGTCATGGGCTCACTCATTGGCCACTGATCGACGAGGACTGAGCATGGAACAACCGAGAGGCAGGCGCAGATGAAACCGCTCGCACTGATCGACTTCGACGCAATGCTGAGTGAGGAAGAGCGCTCTATTCGCGATGTGGCCCGCGGCATCGTCGATGACCTCATTCGACCGAAGGTCGCCCATTGGTGGGAAGAAGGCGAACTCCCCGCTAGGGAACTGATGCAATCCTTCGGGCAAGCGGGCCTGCTGGGCATGCACCTCGATGGCTACGGATGCGCGGGGACCTCGGCAACCGCCTACGGGCTAGCGGCAATGGAACTCGAAGCCGGGGATTCCGGTATCCGATCCATGGTGAGCGTTCAGGGTTCCCTTGCGATGTTCGCCATCCACCGATTCGGTAGCGACGAGCAGCGCAAGCACTACCTGCCGTCGATGGCCACGGGGGAAGTCGTCGGCTGCTTCGGCCTGACCGAAGCCGACGTCGGATCCGACCCGAGTGCCATGCGCACCTATGCGACAAAGGACGGCGACGACTGGATCCTGAGCGGCAGCAAGATGTGGATTACCAACGGGTCCATCGCCGACGTTGCGATCGTCTGGGCGCAAACCGACGACGGAATTCGAGGTTTCGTGGTGCCCACCGACACCCCGGGATTCACCGCGACCACCGTGCACCACAAGGTCTCCCTGCGGGCATCGATCACCGGCGAGTTGTCATTCCAGGATCTCCGACTGCCGCACGACGCGGTGCTGCCCGACGTTGTCGGGCTCAAAGGACCACTGAGCTGCCTCAACGAAGCCCGCTTCGGAATCGCCTTCGGGACGATGGGTGCAGCGCGCGATTGCCTGGAGACGGCATTGGAGTACGCCGGTACCCGAGAACAGTTCGGCCAACCCATTGCCGCCTATCAATTGACCCAGCGAAAATTGGTCGACATGACCGCCGAACTGGACAAGGGCATGCTCCTGGCCATGCATCTCGGCCGACTCAAGGACGCGGGAACCATCACGCCGCAGCAAATCAGCCTGGGCAAGATGAATAACGGTCGTGAGGCACTCACCATCGCACGGGAGTGCCGATCCATTCTGGGTGGCAGTGGCATCACCCTCGAGTATCCGATCATTCGGCACATGAACAATCTCGAGTCGGTCTACACCTATGAGGGAACCAACGAGATGCACACCCTCGTCATCGGGGCGGCACTGACCGGCATCCAAGCTTTCCGCTAGCTATCCACGCTGGGTCTATCCCTGCAGGATGTTGCGCAGGGCGTCGAGCACCGCGGGATCCTCGATGGTGCTGGGTATCGGTTCGTCGCGGCCAGCGGCGATTCCACGCATGGTTCGCCGCAGGATCTTCCCCGAACGGGTCTTGGGAAGAGCCGGGACCACCACGGCCTCCTTGAACGCAGCCACCGGTCCGATTTCCTCGCGAACCATGGCGACCACCTGCGCCTGCAGATCATCCGCATCGATAGTTGAACCTGCCTTGAGAACGACGAAAGCTCGGGGAATCTGCCCCTTGAGGTCATCGTGCACCCCGATGACCGCGCACTCGGCGACGTCGGGGTGGGAGGCCACCACCGCCTCCATCGAGCCGGTCGAGAGACGATGCCCAGCGACGTTGATGACGTCGTCGGTGCGCCCCATGACGTAGACGTAGCCGTCTTCATCGATGAATCCTCCGTCACCACTGGTGTAGTAGCCGGGATGGTCACTCAGGTAGGACGCTATGTAGCGATCGTCGTCTCCCCACAGCGTCGGCAGCGCGCCAGGCGGAAGCGGAAGCTTGATCACTATGTCCCCCTCGCTTCCAGCCGGCACCGGATTGTGATCGTGATCGAGGATCTGGATGTCGTAGCCCGGAACCGGAACCGATGGCGAGCCAGGTTTGATCGGCATCGGCTGTAGACCACGGAGATTCGCCGCAATCGGCCACCCGGTCTCGGTCTGCCACCAGTTGTCGATGATCGGCACCCCGAGATGGCCGCCGGCCCATTCGTAGGTGTCCGGATCAAGCCGTTCACCCGCGAAGAAGAAGGAATGCAGGGAACTGACGTCGTAATTCTTCAGCAGGACTCCCTCCGGATCCTCTTTCTTGATCGCCCTGATCGCCGTCGGCGCGGTGAAGACCGCCTGCACCCCGTATTGCTCGATCACTCGCCAAAAGGCTCCGGCATCGGGCGTACCCACCGGCTTGCCCTCGTACAGCACGGTGGTTGCGCCGCTGATCAGTGGCGCGTAGACGATGTAGGAGTGCCCGACGACCCAGCCAACGTCGGAGGCCGACCACCAGACGTCACCGGGGCCCATGCCGTATACGTTCGCGAACGACCACGCCATTGCAACCGCGTGACCACCGTTGTCGCGAACAATGCCTTTGGGCTTTCCCGTGGTTCCCGAGGTGTAGAGGATGTAGAGCGGATCCGTTGCCGCAACCGAGACCGGGGCGGCCGGTTCGGCCTTCGCATAGGCCGTCTCCCAGTCGACGTCCCGCTCCCCCATTGACGCCTGCACCTGCGGACGCTGAAACACGACAACACTCTCCGGCTTGTGTTGGCTGAGCTCGATTGCAGCATCCACCAAGGGCTTGTACTCGACGGTGCGCGTGGGCTCGATTCCGCAACTCGCCGTCACGATCACCCGTGGCGTGGCATCGTCGATGCGTGCGCTCAACTCGGCTGGGGCGAACCCCCCGAACACCACGGAGTGAACGGCACCGATACGAGCACACGCGAGCATCGCGGCCACAGTCTGCGGAATCATCGGCATATAAATGACGACGCGGTCTCCCGCCTGAACGCCAAGGTCCCGTAAGACACCCGCAAACCGTGATGTCACTTCGAGCAATTCCGCATAAGTCCACTGCTCGGCGTTACCCGTGACCGGGCTGTCATAGGCGATAGCTATCCGTGACCCGTGACCCGCTGCCACGTGTCGGTCAACGGCATTGACGCACGTATTGAGCCGTCCATCGGGGAACCAGCGATACAAGGGCGCGTTCGAATCGTCGAGCACCGAACTCGGCTCGACATCCCACTGAATGGACTTCGCCGCCTCACGCCAAAAGCCCTCAGGATCGGCCAGGCTCAAGCGATACTGCTCGGTGTAAGCGCCCATGACGACGCAGTCTTTCACTGATCGCACGGGCGAGGAATGAAAATCAGGTTTCCAGGGCCGCCAACTGGCCACACGCTCCATCGATTTCTCGACCGCGGGTATCGCGCACCGTGACCTGCACCCCTGCCTGACGCAAAGCAGAGACGAATTCTCGCTCCGCCTGCGGAGTTGAAGCCGTCCACTTCGAGCCTGGAGTGGGGTTCAACGGGATTAAGTTCACGTGGACTAGATGCCCGGCGAGCATCTCGCCGAGAAGTTCGGCGCGCCAACGCTGATCGTTGATGTCCTTGATCAGCGCGTATTCGATGCTGACGCGTCGCCCCGTCTGCTCGGCGTAGTACCACGCCGCATCGAGGACTTCGGCGACCTTCCACCGATTGTTGATGGGCACGAGTGTGTCGCGTAGGTGGTCATCCGGAGCATGCAGAGATACGGCAAGTGTCACCGGCATGCCCTCCTCAGCCAGTTGCCGGATCCGCGGGACGAGACCAACGGTCGAGACCGTTACACCCCGCGCGCTCATGCCGAAGCCCTCGGGAGCCGGATCGATAAGCCGATGCAAAGCCGCGACCACTGTCCGGTAATTCGCAAGGGGCTCGCCCATGCCCATGAACACCACGTTGCTTACGCGACCGGGTCCGCCGGGAATCTCATCGTTTGCCAGCGCTCGAGCTCCGGCTAGGACCTGTTCCACGATCTCCGATGTAGACAGATTCCGTGTCAGGCCCGCCTGACCGGTCGCACAGAACGGGCAGTTCATGCCGCACCCCGCCTGAGACGAAATGCACATCGTGACCCGATCGGGGTAGCGCATGAGGACCGACTCGACCAAGGATCCATCGTGCAACTTGAACAACGTCTTAACGGTTGTTCCGTCGTCGCAGGTGAGGGTGCGCACCGGCTCGAGAAGATTTGGGAGAAGCGCACCGAGCGCAACGCGATCCGCAGCCGAGATGTCCGTCCACTTCTCCGGGTCGTCCTGCAAATGCGTCAGCAAGTGCGTGGACACCTGGTCGGCGCGAAAGGCCGGAAGACCGAGTTCGGCCATCGCCTCACGGCGCTCGGCTCTAGACAGATCCAACAGATGCTTGGGCGGCTTGCCGCGCTGCGGAGCCTCCAGGACGAGATCGACCATTACAGGCTGGCTCCTGTGAAGCTCGCACCCAGGAAGACCGTGAATATCGCCCACGAGGCAAAGGCGTTCGGAATCAATGAGTCGAGCCGATCCATCATTCCGCCATGCCCGGGAAGGAAGGAACCCATGTCCTTTATGCCGAGATCGCGCTTGATCGCGCTCTCAGCAAAGTCTCCACCTGTTGCCGTGATGGCCAACACAAATCCGGCGATGACCCCTTGCCACCACGCAGCGTCGAGCAAGAACATGAAGGACAGCGCGCCGATAACACACTGCAAGACCACCGACCCGACGAAACCCTCCCAGGACTTCTTCGGACTGATCGATGCGGCGATCGGATGCTTGCCGTAGAAGATGCCCGCGAAGTACCCGCCGATGTCATTGGAAATCGTCAACAGGATGAAAACGACCACTCGCCATGGTCCGTCGTCGGCCGCCAACGTCAACATCAAGAACCCGGCCATGAACGGCAGGTACGCGATGACGAAGAACGATGCCGTGATGTCTCGTACATATCCGTCCACGCCGCGACGGATCCGCCAGAGCATGGCCAGGAGAAGTACGGCACCCGTAGCCACCAACTGCCAGATCGGGCCGGCGAGATAGGCGACCGTGGGTAACGCGATCACGGCTCCGTAGGCCGGCACGCGGGCGATCTTGATATTCCGCGACGCGAACGCCTGGATCATCTCGCGCATCGCAACGCCGAGAGCGATGATGACAACCACGCCGAACAGCCACTTGTAGGTGAAGAGGCTGGCAATGACGATTGCCGCGAGTACTACCCCGGACGCGACGGCGGCAGGAAGGTTGCGTCCTGTTCGAGACGAACGCTTCCCGCCCTCGTCGCTACCGGACGTGTCGGTCACGTCAGACCTCGAGCAGTTCGGCTTCTTTGTGCTTGAGGACCTCATCGATGTGCTCAACGTGCTTGTGAGTGAGGTCGTCGAGCTGCTTTTCGGCTCGGCGCACGTCGTCTTCACCGGCGTCGCCGTCCTTTTGTAGCTTGTCGAGCGCCTCCTTCGCGTGGCGGCGAATGTTGCGCACCGAGATTCGACTGTCCTCAGCCTTGGACCGCGCCATCTTGATGTACTCCTTGCGGCGGTCCTCCGTCAGCTCGGGGAGAACTACCCGGATGATGGCGCCGTCGGTGTTGGGATTGATGCCCAGATCGCTGTCGCGCAACGCCTTCTCGATCTCGGCCGTCGCACCCTTGTCGTACGGGCTGATGATGATCATCCGTGCCTCGGGCACCTGGAACGAGGCAAGTTGGTTCAGCGGAGTAGCCGTTCCGTAGTAGTCAACGACGATCTTGTTGAACATGGTGGCGTTCGCACGACCGGTTCGGATAGTCGCGAAATCCTCGCGCGCGACCTCGATCGCCTTATCCATCTTCTCGGTGGCCTCGAGAAGGATCATCTCGATCTCTTCACTCACAGGTGCTCCTTAGGTTTCCGACGAGACTAACGTGCCGATTCGCTCGCCGCGGGAAGCGCGAGCAATGTTCCCCTCGACCAGCAGGTTGAAGACAACGATCGGAAGGTCGTTATCGCGACACAGACTGATGGCAGTGGCGTCGGCGACCTTGAGGCCTTGGGCCAAGACGTCGTCGTACGTCAACTGTTCATACCGAACCGCGTCGGGGTTGGTGCGGGGGTCGTCGTTGTAGACACCGTCCACACCTTTAGCCATCAAAACGACTTCCGCACCGATCTCCAGCGCCCGCTGCGCAGCCGTGGTGTCGGTGGAGAAATACGGCTGACCCAAACCCGCACCGAAGATAACCACGCGCCCCTTGTCCAAGTGGCGCATGGCACGGCGCGGAACGTAGGGCTCGGCCACCTGACCCATCGCGATCGCCGTCTGAACACGGGTGTCGATCCCGACCTTCTCGCAGAAGTCCTGGAGAGCCAGGCAGTTCATCACCGTTCCGAGCATGCCCATGTAGTCCGCACGGGCGCGCTCCATACCTCGCTCGGACAACTGAGCTCCGCGGAAGTAGTTGCCACCGCCGATCACGACAGCAACTTCGGTTCCCGAGCGAACGACGTCGGCAATCTGCCGGGCGATCGACGCGACCACATCCGGATCGACACCCAGGCCGCCGCCGCCGGCGAAAGCCTCACCGCTGAGCTTGAGCAGAACCCGCTTCCAACCACCCTCGGGCGCATTGGGCCAGGTCTCGATGGTGCCCTCGAGGGAAGGCTGAACCGGCTCCGATGCCTTGGACCGATCCATGAGCCTTCCCCTTCGCTCGACTACGCCTGGCCTGGCTCGAACCTAGCGAACGCGCGGATAGTTGTTCCGCTTTCCGCTAGGACGTCCGTCACGGACTTCTTGTTGTCGACAACGCTCGGCTGCTCGAGCAGAACGTTGTCCTTGAAGAAGGCGTTGACGCGGCCCTCGACGATCTTGGGGAGCGCCTGCTCGGGCTTGCCCTCCTCCTTGGCCGCCGTCTCGGCGATCCGACGCTCGTTCTCGACCGTCTCAGCCGGCACATCCTCACGCGTGAGGAACTGCGGACGCATCGCTGCGATCTGCATGGCAACGCCCCGGGCGGCCTCTTCGTCACCGTCGTAGGCGACCAGCACACCCACCTGCGGCGGCAAATCGGATGCGCGGCGGTGAAGGTACGTGGTGGCCGGCGCCTGGACGGTAGCCACCCGACCGAGCTCGATCTTCTCGCCGATCACGCCGGCCATCTCAGCGACGGTGTCCTCGACGGTCTTGCCGGTGTCGAGGGTGGCCGCTAGCAGTGCGTCACGGTCAGCGACCTGACCGTCGAAGGCAGCCTTCGCCAGGGTTCCGGCGAGCGCCTGGAACTCCTCGCCCTTGGCAACGAAGTCGGTCTCGCACAGAACCTCGACCATGGAGTTGTCGATCGCGGCGACCACCCCATTCGAGGCCGTGCGCTCGGCACCACGCTTGGCTGCCTTCGCAGCACCCGAGATGCGCAGGGCTTCGACGGCCTTGTCGAAGTCACCGTCGCTCTCCTCGAGGGCCTTCTTGCACTCCATCATCCCCGCGGAGGTCATCTCCCGGAGCCGCTTGACGTCAGCGGCGCTAATCGTTGCCATCAGTTTCCTTCTGCTCTTTGGTCGTGCTGGACGTGTACTACGGGCTCGTAGTGCTGTTTCGTGGGCAGTGGCCTGTTCAGCGGTAGACGCCGAACTAGGCCTGCTCGGGGCTTGCCTCGGCGACGGCGGCCTCGACAGCCACCTCGGTCGCGGCAGCGGCCTCGTCGGCTGCACCTTCACCGGCGAGGAGCTCTCGCTCCCACTCAGCGAGCGGCTCCTCGGCAGACCCCTCGGCGCTCGCCGCACCTGAGCGCGCCATGAGGCCCTCGGCTACAGCGTCGGCCATCACCCGGGTCAACAGGGCAACCGAGCGGATTGCGTCGTCGTTCCCCGGAATCGGGAAGTCGACCTCGTCGGGATCGCAGTTGGTATCGAGAACGGCGATCACCGGGATGCCCAGCTTGCGCGCCTCGCCGACGGCGATGTGCTCCTTTTTGGTGTCCACGACCCAGATGGCACTGGGGATCTTGGCCATGTCGCGGATACCGCCGAGGGTGCGCTCGAGCTTTTCCTTCTCACGACGCATCATGAGAAGTTCCTTTTTGGTCAGGCCGGAGCCAGCGACGTCGTCGAAGTCGATCTCCTCGAGTTCCTTCAGACGCTGCAGACGCTTGTGAACGGTATTGAAGTTAGTGAGCATTCCGCCAAGCCACCGCTGGTTGACATAGGGCATGCCCACGCGATTCGCCTGCTCGGCGATGGCCTCTTGGCCCTGCTTCTTGGTGCCGACGAACATGATGGATCCGCCGTGCGCGACGGTCTCCTTCACGTACTCGTAGGCACGATCGATGTACGACAGCGACTGCTGCAGATCGATGATGTAGATGCCATTGCGCTCGGTGAAGATGAAGCGCTTCATCTTGGGGTTCCAGCGGCGGGTCTGGTGTCCGAAGTGGACACCGCTTTCCAGCAGCTGGCGCATCGTGACGACGGCCATGGTCGTTCTCCTTCTCGTGGGCGCGCGCGCCCATCAGCGGTGGTTACCCACCGCGTGCGGTTGTCGGTTCACCCGGCGGGCGAACCCCTGGCGATCTCGACCCGCTCGCCCACCGAAGTGGGACCGTCGAGCCGGTCGGCCGTGCTGGGCACGGCGGTAGATCGCGCGAAATGTGTCTTCCCGAAGGAAGCCCCCTGATTCTAGGGGGACGGGTCCGGGCTCCGGCGCCCAGGGCCGGTGCTCGGGACTCACCCCCTGCGGTTGTGCACAAGCCCCGTGCGGGCCATCCCCAGTCCACAAGCAGGCCCTGGCCGAAGGCCAGCGCGATTGACGAGGCTGCCGGTATGTGGACGACGACCCTGACAATCGTGACTGCCGCGGCGCTGGCCGCCGGTTCTCCGGCCGCAAATTGGGTGTCCCCGGTGAGCACCGGCTGGACGGCCCTGGTGAGGGCTTTCGAACGCCCGCTGGACAGGTTCGCTCCGGGGCACCGCGGGGTGGACTTCCAAGCCCCGTATGCCTCGAGTGTGCGGGCTATCGGACCCGGTCGGGTTGCATTCGTCGGCGACGTCGCTGGGATTCCCACGGTCAGCGTGGAGCACTCCGGACCGTCGCTTACCTCGACCTACCAGCCCGTGGACGGGGACGTGGAAGTCGGCATGCGCGTGGCAGCCGGCGAGGTCCTGGGCACCTTGGCGGCGAGCCCACAACCGGGCTCCGGGCATTGCCGGCGGGCATGCCTGCACCTGGGACTTCGGCGCCCGGCCTGGGAATCCAAGGACGCTCGTGCCGATCGGTATGTGGACCCACGCGCATGGATCCAGCGAGAGCCGGTACTGAAGCCGTTAGTTCCCTGATCGCGGATGGGCTTGCTCGAAGGTTGTCCGCAGCCTTTCCACCGACACATGCGTGTACCGCTGAGTGGTCGCCAAGTTCGCGTGACCGAGCAATTCCTGCACCGACCGTAGATCGGCGCCACCCTCGAGCACGTGCGTCGCGGCACTGTGCCGCATCGCGTGTGGCGCCACCGAAGGAACGCCGGCAGCATCGCTGGCCCTTCGCACGATGGTGCGCACCACTCTCGGGTCGATGCGCAAGCCTCGTTCACCGACGAACAATGCAGGCACCGAAGCTAAGGCCATCTCGGTTCTCGACACGCGCCAGGACTCCAAAACCCGCGACGCCGGAAGGCCGAAGGGAACCATTCGCTCCTTGTCACCCTTGCCCACCACTCGCAACGTCCGGTTGCCGTCGTCCACGTCGTCGATATCCAGACCGCAGAGTTCGGACACACGAATCGCAGTGCCGTAGAGCACCTCCAAAATCGCGTGGTCGCGGATGGCAACCGGTGAGCCATCGTGTCGGGCGGCGAAGTCGAGAACCTGCTCAGCCTGGGCTTGATCGAGCACGGTGGGCATGTGGCTGCCCACGCGCGGACTCACCAGGCGATGCCCCGGATCGCTGCCGCAGATGCCGTGGCGAGCGCACCACGCGGTGAAGGCTCGGGCTGATGCCGCCCGTCGCGCGACTGTGGATCGCGATAAGCCCGCCTGAGTCGCCGCTGCCAGCCACGCGCGCAGCGTCGGGAGAGCGAGGTTGCTTGGCGAGTCGACGCCGCGCTCCACGCAAAAGGATGCGAGATGGTCAACATCGAAGGCATAGGCGCGGATGGTGTGGTCGCTTCGGCTTCTCTCATCACGCAGATGGCCCAGGAATCCATCGATGGATTCTCGCCACGCCGCGGGGATCGACTCGTCCACCTCCCCATCGTGGCAACGCCGGTGGCGAACAGGCGTCAGGCTCGCCCATCCGAGGCCTCGGAAGCGCAGAACACCCAGCCCGATCCGTCTCGACGTTCCACCATTCCCATCTGTTCCGCTCTCTGAAGATGCCCACGGGCGATCGATGCTTCCACTCCGCTACGAACCGCCACCTCCGTCAGGCTCAGCCCCGACGACGACCTTCGGTGACTGGGCAAGACATCGAGCACCTCACGCATGGCCGCGC
>CAZVWA010000048.1:0-10517 GCA_964631085.1 uncultured Rubrivirga sp. | reverse complement strand
GCAAACCCGATAGCCCCTCTCAATTACGGTGGCTCTGTATTCGGGCTGGAGTTATTCCCCTGCCCGCCATCCCTGATGATGCGGTTCCGATTACTGATATCCCTATGCCGTGGTAGCGAGTTATTGGCGCGCCTAGCGCTACCGGGGCTTGCTATCGTGAAGTCTCAATCGCACCAAGCCGCAGTGTCAGGCACCCAGGACTGACGTGTCTGGCTAACCCATAAGGAGAGCGCATGTTGAAGAACATTGATCCAGTGTTGACCGGAGCGCTACTCAAAGCGCTGGACGAAATGGGACACGGGGAGAAACTTGCTCTGGTCGACAGGAACTATCCGAGCAAGAGTTCCGGGGCCCAGGTTATCCATCTTGGTGAAATCGGAATTGTCCGGGCAGCCGAAGCAGTGTTTGGGGTGTTCCCCCTCGATTCGTTCATTGACAAGCCGTTGCTGCGAATGGAGGCGGATGACCGCTCCCCTGCAACTCCCACCCACCAGGGGGTGCTGGAGGTAGCAGCACGAAATCACCCCAAGCCCCTGGAATTCCAGCTCATCTCTCGACCAGATTTTTACGAGGAAGCGAAAAGTTGCCTGCTCATAGTCCAGTGCCTAGAGAACGCTCCCTATAGCTGCTTTATTGCTCAAAAAGGCACGGTCTGAGTGCAATGGCATCTCCTGGCGACGGACTTAAGCTTGACGGAGTCACGAGGCTTATCGATTTTGCGAAGCAGTCGGCTCTGACCACCACAGGATTTGGCCATCTCGACAATCGAGGCGACGTCGATTCTTCGGTTCCCCCGTCACTCATGATCACGGCTCGGATGACATTCAGCTTCTCTATCGCTGCTGAGCTGGGATTCGACGACTGCGCCTCTCTCGCCGCACGCGGGATCAGCTCACTGGCCCATGACTTCTTTGACGCGACCCACGGCGGCTTCCTGAGCGTCCCTACATCTGACCCAGGAGATGGCACAAAAAGCGCCTACGACACCGCATTTGTGCTTCTCGCTGCCTCGACCGCTCACGTCATCGGGGTCACCGGTGCTGACCGGGTTCTGGACCGCGCACTCGATGCACTCTTCACCAACTTTTGGCGAGAGGACCTTGGTATTTTTGCGAACTCGTTCAACCAAGACTTCTCGGTTTCAGAGCCCTATCTTGGCGCCAATGCAAACATGCATGCCGTGGAGGCACTGATAGCCGCAAGTACTGCGATGAGAGACGACTCTCTTTTGGCACACGCACTCAGGATTAGCGACTTCATGGTGAATCAGCAGGCCCGTGTGTTCGAGTGGATGATGCCGGAGCATTTCACTCCAATCGGCGAGCCAAACCCAGCCTTTAATGCAGAGAACCCCGCCGATGAATTTCGGCCTTATGGTGTCACCATTGGTCACCTTTTTGAGTGGTCACGTCTTCTTCTCGAGTTGCACCACAGCGGTATCGACAACGCGCACTGGATACCCGAGGCGGCGACCAATCTTTACACCACGGCCAAGCGGGTGGGCTGGGCCGCTGACGGCGCAGAGGGTTTCGTCTACACCGTGGATTGGGAAGGCCAACCGGTTGTGCGCGATCGGATGATGTGGGTGGTTGCGGAAGCCATCAGCGCTGCCGCCCAGATTGAGCAGAGCAACCTCCTCGAGACCGCACAGGGTGACGTGTCAGCATGGACTACTCATCTGGCAACCATGTTTGAGGACACAGAACACGGCAGTTGGCATCACCAACTGGACGCCAAAGGCAATCCCTCGTCAACAATTGCCCGGGGAAAGCCCGATGCGTACCACCTTCTGCAAGCACTCCTGATTCCCCAGCTCCCCCTGGGATGCGGGCTCCTCGATCGCATCCACCAGAACGAGGCACACACCTCTGAGAACCCCTAGAAGTTCTCAGTGCACCGAGGTTGCACTCTACTTAAACGGGTGACAGCTGCTGTTCGGTATCCGGAAGATCGATCGCACCGGTCATCAGACCCACCGAGTCATTCATCGACGCGGACTTGGGTGTGACCACGGCAGCCCGCTTTCCAAGCCTCTGGACGTGGATTCTATCGGCCACCTCATACACCTGTGGCATGTTGTGAGAAATCAACACCACTGTCAGACCGCGATCCTTGAGGTCCTTGATCAAGTCAAGGACTTTCGCCGATTCTCGCACTCCCAGAGCAGCAGTTGGCTCGTCAAGAATGATGACCTGGCTTCCAAACGCCGCGGCACGAGCCACCGAGACAGCTTGGCGCTGACCACCGGAGAGCGTCTCCACGGCCTGAGTGATGTCTTGAAGCGTGCTAATTCCCAAGCTCTCCAGGTGCTCCGCTGCTTTCCGGCGCATCCCCTTCTTGTCGAGCTGACGAAAAACGGTTCCCATGAAGCTCTTTTTGCGCTCTTCTCTGCCCAAAAAGAGGTTTGACGCAATGTCAAGTGCTGGGGCAACAGCGAGAGTCTGAAACACCGTTTCAACACCATGCCGTCTGGCGTCCTGAGTGCTGTGGAAAACGACTTCTTCGCCGTTCACCCACATTTGACCTTCATCGGGAGTGTGTGCACCAGCAAAACATTTGATGAGGCTGGATTTACCGGCACCATTGTCGCCGATAACCGCTAGCACTTCCCCGGGGAACAGGTCAAAGTCTGTTCCATTTAGCGCGGTGACGCTACCGAAGCGCTTAACGAGGCCACGCGCCTTGACAATGGGCTCCGTCATACTTTCACCTTTCTAATCCACTGATCGATTCCGACCGCAATGATGACTAAGACTCCGATAGAAGCTGTTCTGTAAGCCTGGTCAACGCCCGCGAGCGACAAACCCATTTCCACAGCAACAACAATGAGCGACCCAATGAGTGCTCCCACGACGGCCCCACGGCCACCGAAGAGAGAGATACCGCCAATCACAACAGCGGTAATGGACTGAAGGTTGAGCATCGGGTCAACGTTAGGAGATGCGGACCCCACGCGACCAATGGTGATGATGGCCGTGATTCCCATGATTAATCCAGCGACCAAATAGACGCTAAAGAGAACCTTGTTCGTGTTGATACCGGAGAGCGTTGCCGCATTAGGGTCGTCGCCTACCGCGTAGACGTGCTTGCCCCACGCCGTATTTCTCAATGACCACGCCACCACGAAGTACATCGCGAACATGACCAACAGTCCATAGGTCACGAAGAAAGGCCCCACTGAGAACCCCTCCCCGAGCGTCAGCATTACTTCGGGCATTTCTGGACCCTGGATAGTACGAGCCTTGAAGAAAATAAGCGTGAGGCCCATGAAAACGCTCCACGTTCCGAGCGTGACGATGAACGGAGGCAAGCCAAACCGAACAATCAAAAACCCATTAACCGCGCCCGCAGCTGTCGCTGCCAGAACACCCAGAACCATGGCGAGATACGGGTTCTGCCCCGCAATCGGAAGAACATTTGATGCGACAACAAACACGGCCAGGTTGGCCATCAGCATTTGACCAAAAATCATGATTGACCCGATCGACAGGTCGATGCCCGCGGTCAAAATTATGAGAGCTTGCGCGATCGCCAAGCTTCCCACAATCACCGTTTGCTGCACCATCAGCGAAATTGTTGAGGGAAGGAGGAACCGTTCGTTGACTGTGCCGAACGCCACCACGACGGCAAGAAGAACCAGCAGCGAACTGAGCCATGGATAGCGGTGAAGAGTCATCTGGACCCGACGCAGGGGGGTCATTTCCAACTCAAATTCTTTGGCGGCGCCACTCTTGCTCGAAGACTTTTCGCTCACTCTGTTTACTCCCTTGGAAAGCTGAACTTCATCTAACAATAGACCACAGCACGTGGTCACTTCCGCACCGCGACTGGCACGGGACTTACCAAACGAGATGATGGTGGGGGACCATGGACTGGTCCCCCACCAACTCTCTTACGCCCTTAGTAAGGGATTATCCCCAGGCGTTTTCGATGCAGTAATCAGCGGTCTCCTGAGAAGCCGCAACAACTGCATCCTGTGGGTCATCGGTACACAGGGCAACGCCCGTGTCGAAGAACTGCCCGTTTGCAGAGGTGTTAGCAGGTGGCTCGCCACCATTAGCGATGTCGAAGATCGCCTGAACACCAAAGGCAGCCATTCTCAGCGGGTACTGCTGAGAAGTGGCCTGAATCTGGCCACTCTTGACTGCCTCAACACCAGCAAGGCCACCATCGACGGAGACGACGTAGACGTCCTCACCGATTACCTTGCCAGCTGCCTCGAGCGCGACGTTAGCGCCGAATGCGGTGGGCTCATTGATGGTGTACACCACGTTGATGTCCGGGTTCGCTGCGAGGCAACGCTCCATACCGGCGCGTCCACCTTCTTCGTTAGCTCCGGTTGCTTCGAGACATGCGATTTCGTAGTCGCCGCCGGCACCAGTCGTGTAGCTACCAGAGGTAGCGGCACTGTCCATCTCCTCGAGGACAGGAACGTCAATTCCCATTCCCATGAGGAATCCGTTGGCGCGGCAGAAGTCCACGGGCACAACGCGGTCATCGAAGATCACGAGCTGAGCAATAACGGCCTTCTCGCCGTTGAGCTTGCTTGCGGCCCACTGACCAATTGCTTCACCTGCGAGACAGTTGTCCGTCGCGAAGGTTGAGCTGACGATGTCGGCAGGCTCAGTAGGAGAGTCCAGCGCGATGACGAACAGACCAGCTTCGCGAGCCTTGGTAATCGCACCATTGACGTTGGTCGACATGGGCGTAATCAGGATTCCATCCTGACCCTGAGCGATTGCAGCTTCGATGAGGTCAATCTGGCCCTGGTCGTCGCCCTCTTCCTTGGCGGCACCAACGGTCAGGTCAACACCCAGCTCGGCTGCGGTGGCCTTTGCGCCCTGCTCCATTGCGACGAAGAAGGGGTTAGTGAGGTTCTTAAGAATCAGCGAGACGGCAACAGTCGTTTCGACTGCTGCTTCTTCTGACCCTTCAGAGGCCGCCGGTGCCTCGGTTGCAGCGGTGCTACAGCCCGAGAGAATCAGAGCAGCCACACCCGCGGCTGCAAGACCCGATACGAAGCGGCTCTTTTTGAACCTGCTAGTAATCGAAGTTCTCATCTTCTGAGATACCTTTCGTTTGTTGTTTTCCCAGGAGTTCCTGAGCCCTTTGACACTATCTCGAACTCAATCACCCAAATGTCGGGTAGCACGGGCCGAAATCGAATCGTTATCTTCCCTCGGCGGGGAAGGGTCCTTCCTCACCTTGTGGTTCAAAAAGACAGGCGCAGATCGTCAGCCACCGCATTCAGGTCCCGGTTTTGTCGAGATAGGGTACTGCCTGTGGCGTCTTTAGGAATCGACCTCGGGACGGGCTCTCTCAAAGCGGCAGTTGTGTCCCCTGAAGGAGCTCTCCTGTCTCGCGCGAGCAGACCATACGCGGTTCGTTCTCCGTTCCCCGGCTGGGCTGAAAGTGACCCCGAGGATTGGTTGCGAGCCGCACACGAAGCCGCCGAGGACGCGATACGAGATTCTCCTCAACACCCGGAGGTGGCCGGCTTTTCCGGTCAGATGCACGGCGTGGTGGTGACCGATGCATCTCTCACGCCTCTACGACCCGCGATTCTCTGGGCCGACACTCGGTCTTCGGCAGAAGCGGCACGAATGAATGACGACCTAGGGCCTGAGGTAATGGCGCGGCTCGGATCTGCGGCCGTTGCGGGTTTCGCCGCGACAACGCTGGCGTGGCTGGCGAAGAACGAACCTCAAGTGCTAGCTCGTGCCCATCACATACTCCAACCCAAAGACTGGCTGCGAGCCGCGCTAGGCGGAACGATAGGAACCGAGCCCAGTGATGCGTCCGGCACTCTCTTGAGCGATGTCGCTTCGGGCACCTGGTCTGACACACCGGTTGCGTGGTCGACCGTAAATCCCTCTGTGCTCCCGGATATCTACTCCTCGCACCAGAGCGCGGGGTTAATCAACGTGTCTGGAGTGACGCTCCCATGTGTGTTCGGTGGAGCCGATACTTCCTGCGCGATTGCGGGCTTAGGCCTTAAGCCCGGAGGTGGCTTTATTGCGGTGGGCAGCGGGGCCCAAGTTGTTGCTGTCATGCGCACCCCCACCCTCGACACTTCTCTGGCAACTCATACCTTTGCCACAGCCGGGGCGCCGGGCTCCGGCTGGTACCGAATTGGCGCGGTACAAAATGCTGGCCTGGCGCTTGAACCCACCCTGGCTCTATTGGGCGGCTCGTTTGATGAAGCGCATCAGGCACTGAGCGAAGGAGTGAGCCGCGAGGATCCGATCTTTGTTCCCTACCTTTCGGGAGAGCGGACTCCGTTTATGGATCCAAGCCTCCGCGGCTCGTGGCACAACATCTCTCTGGGAACAACGAGGAAAATGATGCTGAGAAGCGCACTCGAAGGCGTTGCCCATGCCGTGGCTCTCGCGCTTCAAGCGGTCACCACCGCGGGTGGGGAAATTCCTGAAACCCTGCCCTTGATTGGAGGCGGTTCAGCCGACCCGACTTTTCGCCAGCTTCTTGCTGACTGCACCAACCGACCGCTAGCAAACATTGAGGGAGCTGACGCTGCCGTGGTAGGTGCCGCGATGCTCGGGGCGGGGAAAACTACCAACGAGAGCAAGCCAGAACACACCTTTGTAACGGTCCCACAAGACGAGAATGTTGCGCTACTCGCTGAACGCCGCGAGCTCATGCTCCACACGATGGCAAGCGCTCCTTAACTCAACTGCCGCCACCCGTGATGATTTCCTCCGCGGATACACTGTGGTGATGATGAGCTTCCTCCCTAAAATCACAGGTTCGTTCTCTTCTCCTGCGGCTGACAACCCGACTGTTGCAGTGATGGAAGCAGGGTACGCAGCACGCAATCTCGACATCCGCTACATCAACTGCGAAGTCGCTCCAGAGAGGCTCGCAGACGCTGTTTCCGGAGCCATCGCAATGGGTTGGCTTGGTTTCAATTGCTCCTTGCCACACAAAGAGCGCATCATCGACCATCTCGACGAACTTTCCCCAAGTGCAACGCTGATCGGAGCGGTCAACACCGTGATTATCAACGAAGGCCGGCTCATCGGAGAGAACACAGATGGGCAAGGCTTTGTTGAAGCTCTCCGGCCAGTGTCGGATCCTCTCGGAGCACGAGCCGTAATTTTTGGGGCAGGTGGAGCAGCACGGGCGATTGCCGTCGAGTTGGCGTTGGCAGGGGCGCACTCGATCGTGATTGTCAACCGATCCCCCGCCAAGGGGGAAAAGCTAGCAGACCATGTGAATTCCCAGACTGACGCCGACTGCTCTTTCTTGGCGTGGACACCTCAGTTTTCTGTGCCTGACGACAGTACGCTGGCCATCAACGCAACCTCGCTCGGTTTCTACCCCGATCATCAAGAAACTCTCGACGTGGATGTTGAGAGCCTTCGACCGGACGTAATCGTGGCGGATGTCGTACCAAATCCGCCCGAGACCCTCTGGCTACAAGCAGCGGCTGCCGCAGGCTGCGTGACGCTGAACGGGATTGGCATGCTCGTGAACCAAGCACTGGTGAACGCTCGTTTATGGACAGGGCAAACCTTGGACGCCACGGTGATGCATCAAGCGCTCTCCAAAGCGTTGCAGATTTCCTGAGGCCGCCTATGTCGGGGGTCTATAGGATGACGCTAGCCACTCGCTCGAATCCGCAGGAGACCTCATGCCCGGCGAATCTGAACCGATCACCCTCATCGCGACCTTCAAAGCTCTCAGCGGCAAGGGCGCTCAAGTCCACCGCCTCATTAGCGCTTACGGAGAGGTTGTCCGAAGCGAACCAGGAAATGTCTTCTTCGACATTTACACCGACTCCGACGACTCACACTCTTTCGTCATCATTGAGCGGTACCTTGACCAGCGCGCTTTTGACGATCACCTCGGCGGGGAAGAAGGAAAAGCGTTCAACCAGGTTTTAGGGCCTCTCGTTGAAGGAGGCGGCTCAGAGCTCCAATTTCTTCGCCTTGGCGAGTAGACCGCCCAAACGGAAGAGCTGGAGATCCCCTGCTTAGTTGCAGAACGCCCAGCTTCTAGAGCGCTCGGCGAGCGTCGCTTGCCAACAAGGCGTCGAATTGGTCTCTCGCAGGAGATGAGGTTCCGGGTGAATCGAGCGTCTGTGCCGAGGGGGTCCATCTGGGTCTTGTACCGGTGAGCACCCAAGCTGCTTGTCTGGCAGCGCCATATGCCACGTACTCCCCCGGATGAGGAACGATGACAGGAAGAGATACTGTCTCGCTCACAACCCGCTGAACCCCGGCGTTCTGAGCTCCCCCACCAATAAGCATGAGTCGAGTGAAAGGTTCTGTCTGCTCACTTATGGCCTCGAGACCGCGGGACAAGTTTGAGATCACACCTTCTGCTGCCGCTCGAGCCATGTTGTCAGGAGTCAAATTCCTTCGAGTCATTCCCGCCAGAAGCCCTGTAGCGTCAGGCAGATTCGGCATTCTTTCGCCATCGAAGAAAGGTAATAACGTCAGCCCACCGGATCCGGGAAGAGAATTGTTCACAGCAAGAGAAAAGTCGTCCCACGACATCCCCAGGAGTTGGCGAACTGAATCGATAGCTCGAGAGGCATTCAAGGTCGCGATCAGCGGGAGAAAACCCCCCGCGGCATCAGCAAAGCCTGCAACTGTCCCAGACGGGTCATGTGCGGGCTTTGATGTGACCGCGAAGACAGTCCCACTCGTACCAAGCGACATCACAACGTCCCCGCTTTGCGCGTCAAGACCTAATGCCGCAATTGCATTATCCCCGCCCCCGGGCCCGACAATCCATCCCCGCTCATTCGTGCCGGCTACTTCCGCGGCGCTCAACACTCTGGGAAGCACGGGCTGATGGCCCAGCACAAAGTCGAGGATTTCCGCGTCATAGGTATTGGTGATTGATGAAAAGTATCCGGTGCCACTTGCATCCGAACGATCGGTCACTAACTGGTCCAGCTGAGGACCGAGCCGCGAACGTCCTCGAGGTCCGAATCCCCGCAAACGCCACGTGAGCCAGTCATGCGGTAGAGCGACACCCGCAATTCTTGCGGCTAACGCGGGTTCATGGTGCTTGACCCACGCGAGCTTTGTTGCCGTAAAGGATGCGACAGGAACTGATCCCGTCCGCAACGCCATGCTCTCCGCGCCGAAGTGAGCAGTGATGTGCTCAGCCTGCGGAGCGGAACGTGTGTCGTTCCATAAGAGGGCTGGCCTGACAACTTCCCCCTGCTCATCGAGAGCGACAAGCCCATGTTGTTGACCTCCGATGGAAACCGCTGAGACTGTCGAAGTATCAACCCTGTCAAGAGCGTCGCACAAGGCTGTCCACCACTCCTCCGGGTGGATTTCCGTTCCCTCTGGATGCGGCGCAGTCGCCTCCGAGACGATGACCCCAGAGTCAAGATCGACCACGAGAACCTTGCAACTCTGCGTCGATGAGTCCACTCCAATGACGCTTGGCATAGTGTCCCGCCTTTCCGGGCTCAAGGTCTCCACATGCTAACCAATATTCGGCGTAAGGTGATTGTGGCTACGACGATGTGACGATCGACAAATCTTCGTCCATCGGCGGACAACAAAGGTAAATCTTCCAAGTGCAGTAGCCTCATCAAATGGATTTCCCCACACCAACACCTCTGCCCTTGCAACCCGCTCCCATTCTCAGGTGGGGAATTGCGGCTCCTGGTGAGATCGCAAGCATGTTCGCGACGGCAGTTAACACCTATGGAACTCAGAGGATCACCGCAGTCGCCTCACGATCCAAGGGGCGCGCGGAATCCTTTGCGAAGGCGCACTCGATCGACAATGTTTTTGGCTCCTACGACGACATGTTCGCCTCGGACACTATCGATGTCGTCTACATCTCGAACCACATTGATGGCCACTTGGACCTAGCGGATGCCGCACTGCACGCAGGAAAACATGTCCTGGTCGAGAAACCTCTGCACTACTCATCGACGAGGAGTCGCCAGAGTCTCGAGCTAGCTCGCGACAAGGGCTTGATGATGACCGAGGCCATGTGGAGTCGTTACCTCCCACAAGCCAGCGTCATCACTCAAATTCTGGGCTCGGAGGAGTTTGGGCGACCCGAACACATGATTGCGAGTTTCGCCGTGGACAACCGTGCGATTTCTCGCTTGTGGGAAAAAGGTACTGGCGGAATCACCTACGACATGGGCATTTACCCCATCGCTTTGGCCTACCAAGTTTTTGGCAAACCTTCCTCGATTACAGCGTTGGGGAAGGTGACCGCGAACGGGCTTGACGAAGGTTCCCTCGTTCAGCTGGACTACGACTCCGGAGCAGTTGCGACTCTCATGATTTCTGGCGTGGCCAGCTTCCCATGCCAGGCAACAATCTCGGGGGAGAAAATGGCTCTCACTCTGGATCACCCCTTCTTTGTTCCCACCACGCTCCGTCTATCAGACAAGGAGCTCTATCAGACCGAAAAAAGTTGGGCAGACGGAATGCCTGCGCGCGGGCATTCCGGCCTCCACTACCAAGCTGAATGGTTTGCCACCTACGTCGAGCAGGGACTTAAGGAGTCGC
>CAZVWA010000047.1:3216-10826 GCA_964631085.1 uncultured Rubrivirga sp. | reverse complement strand
CGCCCCACTCCCACCAATCGACGGGGTTATCCGCGTGCTGCAGCAGGTACGGGGATGTGGCATCGGCGAGGCGGTTCACTTGTTCTCCTGCTGCTGGGGATGGTCGTGGGGCTGGGTTTCGGTCGGCGGCGGTGGGTTCTTGATACACGCGCTCGGCGCGTGAACACACAGGATGCCATCACAACGCACGACCCAGGAGAAACGTTCCTCACCCGCGAGGACCTGTTCACCCGGCTTCGCAGGAGGCAACTCAGAGGAATGGGGTGAGGTCGAGGGACACAGGCCTTGTTGCGGCCGTGCGGCCCATCGAGTCCGTGACCACTGCCGCGATCTGGGCCTTCGCGCTGCCCGGCCCACCCGACATCGGCGGCACGAAGACGCGGAAGGGTCGAGCATCGTCTGTGCCAACCGGCTCCCAGGCACCCCCCGCACGCCGGATCAGGAACGTGACCGAGGACGGGTCAGGGCCCGGCACCGTGGCCTCGAGGCGGTAGCGACCGGTCACGAAGTCCTCAGCGGACATCAGAGTGACCCGGGGCTTGGCCGGTGTGGGCAGACTGCGCATCGCCTTAACGACAGCAGACGATCGTGCTGGCACCGTGACCGTCAGCGTGCCATCCGCCCCTGATCCGACAGGAGGTCCGCCGAGGAGCGGCGTCCAGGGAGTTGACGGGGTCGACGTGGGGATGCTCACGCGCTCAGCCGTGTCTGCACCGTTGAATGCCACGACGTACTCCGTGCGAGTCACTGAATCGATACGACTGACGGCGAGCACGTCACCCTCCGCCAGTCGCGTGATCATCGCGCCCGAGGCAAGCGCGGGGTGGTCCTCTCGCAGGGAGGACAGTTCGGCGATGCGTTCCGCAATAGGGCTGTCGACATCAAAGGAGGAGCCCGTACCGATCGGCGCCCCACCGATCCGCTGCTCTCCCTGCCATGCCGCCACCTTGGTCGAGAACATGTCCTGCCGAGCCGTGCGATCGCGACCGTCACCCGATCCGGTCATTCCGACCTCATCGCCGTAGTAGACGACGGGCACGCCTCTGGTGAGGTACAGAAGGTCGTGCGCCAGTAGCGCCCGCTGGGTCAGCTCGTCACCCTGGGACTGGCTCTGGGTGAGAAGGAAGAAGCCGATACGCCCCATATCGTGATTGCCCAGGAAGGTCGTCAGGCCGTAAGCATTCGTGGAAGCGGACGTGTAGTAGTCGTCTTCGTCAAAGAGAGCAGCGAGCAGTCCTGCGGAGGCCTGCCCGGTCGCGAACTGTCGGGCGGCGTCCTGAAAGGGAAAGTCCAGTACGGATGGCAGCGATCGGTCGAGCATCATCTCCGACAGTTCGGCTGGGCTATCGAGCCACACTTCGCCAAACGTCGTGAAACGCGGCACTGCCGATGCCCTTGCCGTGCGGTCGATCTTCGGCAGCCATCGGCCGAGGAAGTACGGATCCACGTGCCGTGCCGTGTCGATCCGGAAGCCGTCGACCTTGTACTCCTTGATCCAGTCGCCGTAGGCCATGGCCAGCGCATTGACAACGTCCTCGTCCTCGGTCATGAGGTCGTCGAGCCCGGCGAAGTCCCCATCCATCTCGCATCGACCGACGCAGGAACTCCAGTCGATGTCTCCGCGATTGTGATATCGCGTGAGTTCATTGAGGACGGTCGGCACCTTGGCGTCAGCGAAACCGGCATCGACCCGCGGAGCCTTCGCGAAGCTGCGATCCACGTTCAGTCGCGGAAAGGACCGGCCGGTCGTGTAGGACCACGGATTGAACGCGCGGCCGGCGGCCGTCCGGTAGGGCACGCGGCCGATCGGCACGTAGGACGTGCCCTCCTCGTACGTGATGACATCGGCGGTGTGGTTCACCACCACGTCGACGAACACCTTCATGCCCAGCCGATGGGCGCAGTCGACCATCGCACGGAAGTCCTCGCGATCCCCAAGATGCGGATCGGGGCGACTGAGGTCAAGGAACCAGTAGCCGTGGTAGGCGGCGCTGTCACCCTGAACCGTGCGCTGGACGAACGGCGGCGTGATCCAGATCGCCGTGAAACCTAGGTGCTTGATCCGCGCGAGACCGTGGTCGTCCGGATCCGACGCATCGCACGAACCGGTGAGCCCGACCAGGTCGCCGCCGTGAAAGTACGCATCGGACGACGGATCGAAGCCGGTGACCGACGAAGGACCGATCACGCCGCCGGTGTTGTTGTCCGGATCGCCATCGCGATAACGATCGGTCATGACGAAGTAGAAGGAGTCACGCGCGATCGGACTGCGCACCGACGGCTCCGCCAGCGAGGTGAGGGGCTCGGCCGACGTCGGGGCGGCCATGACCATGGCCAGGGCGATAGCACCGCCCGCACCCAGGGGCCTAGCGAAGCGCAAGCCCGCTCTCCACATCGAAGAAGTGCATCCGTGCGCCATCAATGTTGATCTGCACAGGCTCACCCGTGGTGAAGTGCAAACGCGGTGGGAACACGGCCGTGCCCTGAATGTCGTTCGCATGGCTGAGGCGTCCAACCTCTTGCTCATCCTCGTGCTTCAGACCACTGCCCAAGCGCGACTCATCGACGGGCGTCCCGCGCAGTGCGAAGGTGACGTGCACCGAGGAGCCAAGAGCCTCGGCAAGGACGACTTCCGCATGCAGCGTCGATAGTCCCTCGCGGTAGTCGGGGTGGATGTCCTCCGCGCGAACCCCGGCGATGACCTCCCGGCCATGCATCGCGCGAAGGCTGGGCCGAGTCGCGATGACCTCAGCAGGCAGCCAGATCTCCTGCTCACCAACCGTTAGCCGGCCCGTCTCGCCCTCGAGGGTGAACCGCGCATGGAACAGGGTCATCGGCGGCGTGCCGATGAAGCCCGCAACGAACACGTTCTCGGGATTGTCGTAGAGGTCCTGAGGGGCGGCCACCTGCTGCAATTCACCCAGTCGTAAGACGGCCACGCGATGACCCATCGTCATCGCCTCAACCTGATCGTGCGTGACGTAGAGCGTCGTGACCCCCATCTGGCGCTGCAGTCCGGCGATCTCGGCACGCATCTGGACTCGAAGCTTGGCGTCAAGGTTCGACAGCGGCTCGTCCATGAGGAAGAGCTCGGCGTTACGCACGATCGCGCGCCCCATCGCGACGCGCTGCCGCTGGCCGCCCGAGAGCTGCTTCGGCTTTCGGCCCAGCATCGTCGTGAGATCAAGAAGCTTCGCCGCCCGCGCGACTTTATCCTTGATTGTGCCCTTCGGCTCGTGTCGCAAGGCCAGTCCGAACCCGATGTTCTCGCCCACTGTCATATGCGGGTAGAGCGCGTAGCTCTGGAACACCATGGCGATGTTTCGATCACGAGGACCGATGTCGTTGACCACCTTGCCACCGATGCTGACGGTGCCATCGGTGATGTCCTCCAGGCCGGCAACCATGCGCAGTGCCGTAGTCTTACCGCAGCCGGATGGCCCAACGAGCACGAGGAACTCACCGTCCTCGACATCGAGACTGAGGTCCTTCACAGCGTGGAAGCCGTTGTCGTAGACCTTGTCGACTTTGTCCAGCACCAGTTCGGCCATGACTACACACCCTCCACTCGCCACACGCCAGCACCTGCTGACGGGATATTGATGACGACCTGCTCGGCGACCTCTTCAGCGCCGAAGCCATGCATGAGGCGCACTCCGCTGCCACCTAGCTCAGCGAGCGACAGGCGCACCGGAGCCGCCTGCTGCCGTGCCACCACGATGAGTACTGATTCCTCCGGATGCTCACGGACGAACGCGATGGTGTCGGTCCCCGCGTGCAGCCATCGCAGACCACCCTCGGCGAGGGCGGAACTGGATCGCCGGATCGTCAACAGTGCCCGGTAGGACTCCAGGGTCGCAATGTCCCACGCCTCACGGTCATGCCAGGGAAACGGAGTTCGAGCGTCCTCCCCCCAGCAGCCCTCGGCGCCGATCTCATCGCCGGCGAACACCATGGGAACGCCAGGAAGACCGACGGCGAGCGCAAGGGCAGCCTCCTGCCGCTCGGCCGATCCGACAACGGTCCGTATGCGGGCAGTGTCGTGGCTTCCGAGGATGTTCCAACTGGCCAGTAGGGAGCGCCACGGGATGCGGGCGTGAAATGCACGGATGGACGCGACAGCCTTCTCACCGCTGATGATGGGAACTTGCATGGGCAGCCCGAAAAAGGTGCCGTCGAAATCCGGCGCACGCAGCCAGGACCACACCTGTCGGGTGAAGCCGGCGTAGTTCATCGTCCCGTGCCAGCCGTCCCCCAAGAGATCTCCACTGGCATCGTGGCCGTGCTCGGCAACGAGGAGGAGGTCATTGGCCTCAAGGGCCATCCCAGCACGGACGTCGGCGGCAAACTCATGCGTGACGTCGACAGCACCCATCCGACCGGCCATGTTGGCGACGTCGACGCGCCATCCGTCCAGCGCAACCGGTTCCCGGAGCCATGAACGCACCGGCGCGTCCTCCCCGCGGACAAGTGACTCACGAAGCTGCACGCTGGTGTGGTCAAACTTCGGCAGTGTGGGCACGTTGAACCAGCATTCGTAGCCGTAGTCCAGCGCATCATCGAAGCGGAAGAATTCACGCTCAGGCGCAGCCTGATCCTGCGCGGCAGCGAACCACGGATGGTCCACGCCGCAGTGGTTCAGCGTGATGTCCCCGATAACGCGCACCCCCCGCCCATGGGCGGCAGATGTCAGGCGTATCAGGGCCTCGTCACCGCCCAGAAGCGGATCGACCTCCGCGAAGGTGCTGGCGTCGTATCGATGCGTCGATCCCGCGGGGAAGATCGGAGTGAGATAGACGACGTCAGCACCGAGTTCGGTGATGTGGTCAAGGTGATGGCGCACGCCATCGAGATCGCCACCGAAGAACTCGTACGGGGTAGCCGGGCCGCGACCTTCCACTGGATCCGTCCACGCCCGGGGTACCGCCCACGAAGGCAGTTCGACGCCCGCAGGTGCCACGGCCGGATCCTGAGGATCGCCGTCCGATCGTGCGAAGCGATCCGGGAACACCTGGTAGAAGACGGACCTAAAGGCCCACTCCGGCGGCGCCGGCGTCGCCGACACGATGAAGTCGGTGGCATCGGGCACGTCGTGCTCGACGAGCCCACCCGCCGTGAGCCAGGCGTAGTCGAAGGCTCCCCCCACGAGCAGCCACCGGTACTGCGTGATCACGTTTCGAACGGTCAGTTGGGCGACCCACCAGGTGTCGTGACCTACGGTCTCCTTCAGTTTCGCCATGACCACATGCGGCTCGCCGTCACGGACAGTCCGCAGAGCCACAGCCTCCGGCTGATGATCACGCGAGATTCGCAGCCGCAGCGTCAGCGTCTCGCCCAGAGCCGGAGCCTGGCTGGAGACGTAGGACGGGGAGCCGTCGTGATGGACCCGTGGGTCGATTGTCAGCACTAGCCCTTCACCGATCCGGCTGTGAGGCCACCGACGATGAACTTCTGAAGGAAGAGGAAGAGGATCACGACGGGAATCGCGGCCAGGAGTGCACCTGCGGCAAAGGGACCCCAGTTCTCGGAGTACTCATTCGCGATGAATCCCTGCAGACCGACGGCCAGGGTCTTGGTTTCGGGCGTCTGGATCAGGGCGCTGGCGATGATGAACTCGTTGATCGTCGCGATGAAGCTCAAGAGACCGACGACGGCCAGCACCGGCACAGCCAGCGGCAGGATGATGCCCCAGAAGATCTGCCCATGGGTCGCACCGTCGACCTTGGCGGACTCGTCGATCTCCATCGGGATGGTGTCGAAGAATCCCTTGATGAGCCAGGCGTTGACGCCCATCGCGCCACCGAGATACACCAGGGTCAGCCCGGCGAGAGTGTCGAGGCCGATCGGCGGGAAGACATCGCCGATGTTGACCATGATGATGTAGATCGCGGTCAGACTCAGGAACTGCGGGAACATCTGCACCAGCAGCAGGAACATGATCCCGACCTTGCGGCCCTTGAATCGGAAGCGACTGAAGGCGAAAGCTGCCCCGGCCGCGATCAGCACCGTGAGGACCGCCGCGACCAGCGCAACGATCATCGTGTTGAGATACCAGTTCGCGTACGGCTGGTCAGGGTTGGTGAAGAGAGTCTCGAAGTTCTGGAGTGTCGGCTCAGTCGGAACGACAGAGCCGCTACTGATCGACGGATCGTTCGTGAACGCAGCGCTGATGACCCACAGCACCGGGAACAGTGCCGCAGCGATCGCCACCCAGGCGACTGCGTGACGCCAGCCGAGGGTTCGCAACCACCCGCCGAACGTGCGTCGTCTTGCCTTGGGAACCGGAGGTGAGTCGACGGTCGTCATGAGCGCTCCTCCCGCAGGGCCTTGGATCGGGCGAAGGAGATCGCGGAGATGCTGCCGACGATCAGGAAGATGATGATCGAGATGGCGCTGGCGAGACCGAAGTCATTGCCCTTGCCAGCCGCGAAGGCGATCTTGTAGGTGTAGCTGATCAGGATGTCGGTGGCACCAGCGACAGATGATCCCTCGAGGGCCGGGCCGCCACCGGTCAGCAGGTAGATGTTGTTGAAGTTGTTGAAGTTGAAGGCGAAGGCTGCCACGAGGAGCGGCGTGAGCGCCACGAGCAGCAGCGGCAGGTTGACCAGACGGAACACCTGGAAGTTGCGCGCCCCGTCGATACGAGCAGCCTCCTGCAGTTCGCTCGGGATGGCCTGCAGGGCGCCGGTGGAGACCAGGAACATGTAGGGCACGCCCAGCCAGAGGTTGACGAGCAGCGCGGAGACCTTGGCCCAGAAGGGATCGAACAGCCATGGAATGTTCAGCCCGGTGACGGAGTTGATCGCGCCGAAGTCGTCGTTGAGCAGGCCCGCCCACACGAGGACGGACAAGAAGGCCGGAACGGCGTAGGGGATGATCAGGAACGAGCGATAGATGCGCTGGCCGCGCATACCCGGCCGGTTCAGCGCGATGGCCAGGGTGAGGCCCACGGCGAAGGTCAGGATCACCGTGAGGATTGCGTAGGCGAAGGTCCAAGCGAAAACGTAGGAGAAGGGTCCGGTCACATCCGGGTCCGAGACGATTCGGGCGAAGTTGCTCCAGCCGACCGTCGCTTTCCAGCCGGGCAAGAGCTCGTCATCCGGATTGTCCGGGTTGACGAAGGAGCCCTCACCGTTGTCGACGTAGACGACCCCGGTCTCCACGTTAGTGAAGGTGTCGGTCACCGCGTCGTAGGTCACGATCGGGGTGAGCTCGATCGCCGAGGTGAAGCCCTGCGCAACGATGAACCCGCCGGTAGGACCGGGGATCTTCAGGGCGGAGAGCTGCTCGTCCAGGTCCGGATAGTCAGCCTCCGGCACCGTGGCGTAACCCGTGATACCAGTGACGGTGCCGAACTCGCTGCGCTGGACGTCGCCGGGATTCACCGGGTCAAGGCCCTGATCCGTGCCGATGTACGTGGGGGGCCACCCACCTTCAGGCTCGGTGACCGCGAGATTCATGTCATCGTCGGTGTCTGTCGCGGTATCCGTAGCCGCCGCTGCGTCGCCGGACGCTGGCTCGTCAGACGTGCCGTCGAACTCAAAGACCTCGGGTTCATCCCCGCCGAACTCGGTCTGCACCTCGGCATCCCCGCCGAACTCGGTCTGCAC
>CAZVWA010000047.1:0-3116 GCA_964631085.1 uncultured Rubrivirga sp. | reverse complement strand
CATCCCCGCCGAACTCGGTCTGCACCTCGGCATCCCCGCCGAACTCGGTCTGCACGTCGCCGGTGTCGGAGCCGTCTGCCGGGATCATCTCGTCCACGAACGGCTCAGCAGGAATCTCCGTGAGGGCTACGACTAGCCCCTCGGACTCCGTGTAGAGGGGGAGCATCTCGTAGAGAGGGGCTCCATCGGCCTCGGCGACGCTGTCCGTAGTGATGGTCGCGATTGCCTCCTCTTTGGTTCCGATGTGGCCCGTGGAGTAGTTCGTGAACGCGATGGAGACGGTGTAGAGGATCGGGATGATCTGGAAGATCAGGAGCAGGACCGCTCCGATGATCACGTATTTACCCGGGATGAATCGTCGACCGAGGAGGAAGAAGTCCAGGCCCACGGTGCACAGGACGAGAACGCCGAGCATGAGGTAGGCACCGTTGGCCAGTAGTGCGGGGATGGCCCAAATGGCCGCGCCGTTTATCAACCCGAGGAACAGGATCTTGATAATCAAAGCGGGAGTTCCCCCGAAGTGGGAGATGAGCGTCTGCACGGGCACTCCAGGAGAGGGCGCGGGGCCGGAAGGGAGCCGTGAGGGGCAAGAACCAGTGGCTCCTGCCCCTCACGGATGGAGCAGATCAGCCGGCGGCGATGGCCTTCTTCACCGTCGACTGGGCTTGAGCGAACGACTTCTGGGCAGGCATAGCGCCCTTGCCCTTGGTCGAGTTCACCCAGGCGCCACCGAGGGCGCCCCACACGGACGCCATCTGCGGCACGTTCGGCATCGGCACGCCGCCAACGCCCGCGGCCGAGAAGGCCTTGAGCACCGGCTCGGAGACCCTCTTCTGGGCGACCAGGTTCGCGGGGGTTCGGCCATCGGCCGCAGCCAGCTTCGCCTGGTAGTTGGCGCCCGCCATGAACTGCGTCACGAGGGCGTTCGCACCGGTCTGGACACCGTGCTCAGCGGCGTACTTGGTAACCATCGCACCCTGGGCGCCCAGGAACGGCACCGGCTTGATGCCCGCGACGATCGGAGGCACCGCCGTGACGCGGTACTTGAACGGCAGAGCCTTGATGGCCTCGAGCTCCCACGGTCCGGTAATCCAGAAGGGGGACTTGCCGGAGGTGAAGGCGTCCTTCGCAATGCCGTAGTCGACCTTGGAGTTGATCAGCCCGTTGGCGTTCCAGGTGTTGATGAGGGCCTGGTTCTGGCGGAAGGTCTTGCTGTTCAGACCGACGTCCTTGACGTTGACCGAGCCGGACTTGTTGGTGCCGAAGACGTAGCCACCGAGGCCGCTGAACAGCGGGTACATGTGGTAGGCGTCGCCGTTGGCACCCTGCGGAACGGCGAAGGGCACAGTGACCTTGCCCTTCTTCTTCAGGCTCAGGGCGATGGTCTCAAGATCGTTCCAAGTCTTCGGCTGCTTGGGCACGAGCTTGGCGTTCGTGATCATCGCAACATTCTCGATCTGCGTCGGGATGCCGTAGATGCCGGTGCCGTACCTGAACCCGGAGAGAGCGTACGGCGACAGGGCCTTGATGGTGGCCTTGGGCACGTTCAGCTTGACGATAAGGCCGTTCGCCGCGAGAGCGCCAGTCCAGTCGTGCGCACCCGTGATGACGTCGGGGGCCGATGCCTCCGAGACAGTGGTGAGATCATCGCGAATCTTGCCGAAGTCCTTGGGAACCAGATTGATCTTGTAACCAGCGTAGGTTCCGCTGGAGAACACATCGCGGTAGTTGTCGATGCGCTTTTGGTCAACCCAGACGGTGATGGTGTTGTTGGCAGCGTTCGCCGCGGGTGCAGCGAGCAGCGAGCCGAACGCGACGGCTGCGACGACGGGCGCCGAGACGATCGCGCGCACGGTTCTGCGCATGGATAATCCTTTCTCCTTGGCCTTATGGCCACTCAGTTGGCCGCTCAGGGACGGATGCCCCCGCGAAGGTATCCGGAGGCTACGCCGACCTGACAAGCCGTGTAATCGTTTGCAAAAAGTCGGTGGAATTCGTTACCAAACCGTGATCAAGGTCGTCTGGGTATCCGATTCCCCCTGAAACGCGTTGCATGACGACTCGGATTTCATCGGTGTTCTCTCGCTGTTCGCGTCCACGATCGTCCCTGCAGATGTGGCGGCCGAGGCGGGGATTCCAGAACTCACCCTTCGATTACTCCTACTGATCCAGCCAACCGTTCTCGTCGTCGGCGCGGTCATAGGAGGTGTCACACTCGCCGCCATCAACTGGATCACCATCCAGAAGCGCAATCCACACCCGTCGAACACCCAGTTCACAACTGCTTGTTGACCCTTGGCCGCATTGCGTTTACATTTGTAAACATGAACCGTGGACGGGCAAATCGATTGGTCCTTCGCCGAGGCCCACATGTGGAGCCGTCATCGGGTATTGGTGCAGTGGGCACGAGAGGCGTTACACGATTCGCGGGGCCTGATCCTCGATCCCGATCCCGCAGGCCGAAGTGGCTCGTCAGTTCGGCTCATCGGCTATTCGCAGAAGGCGAACTGTGTTCTCGCGGTCATCGTGGTGCGTTATCGGGACAAGATGTTCGCAGCGTCTGCCTGGAAGGCCAACCGAGAACAGACTCGCATGTACCAGGAGGGAGTTCGCGACCATGACTGAGAAGGTTCCCCAAGAAGTGATGGAAGAGATCCTCTGGTACCAGGAGAACTCCGATCGACTAGCAACCGACGCCTCAGGCTCATCCCATGGAGGTCGGACCCCGGTTGAAACGACCACGATCTCCTTCCGTCTTCCCAAGGAAGAGGCCGAACGGATCACCCGGATCGCTGAGGAGCGCGGATGGAGCGTCTCTGTGCTCATCCGGACCTGGATCCAACAGGGGCGGTCCGTCGAAGTGCCCTCGGACGTACGCGAAGCCCTGAAGGAATTCGAATCGTCCTACACGAAGTTGCGACGGGCCATCACGTCGATCCAGTGAAGGTTACTGAACTGAATCCGCTTCACCAGGCCACACTGACGCAACCGCTGGAACGCGTCACGAGTAAACAGTGATGACCATTCGCGCTGACTTCTTGCCAGCCTTGAGCTTGAGAACGCACTTGCCCGTGCCGACGATCGCCACTCCCGATCCATCCTTCTTGCACGCCTTG
>CAZVWA010000046.1:0-10854 GCA_964631085.1 uncultured Rubrivirga sp. | reverse complement strand
CGGCGAACCGCGCCGTACGTTGTTCGGAAAGAGGTTGGCATGCCGATCGAATCCAGCGGCCACGAAGGCGGAAACCCGCGGATGTACGCCCTCGTTGAGGGTTCTCCCAAGGAAGGGCCAACCCCCACGGTCTGGGCCTGGCCGCAATTCATCGACTTCTTGAAGGTCGCCGGCCAACCGGTGCAGGGCCCGTGGCCACCGCACCAGGAACCCCGCCCGGACCCCGACGCCGACTCTCTCCCCGTTGCCGTGCGCGACGATCAGTCCTGACTCGACACATCACTAAGGAATCGACATGTACCCCAACCGTTTTGACTACGAGTCACCCTCGTCCGTCGAGGAGGCCATCGCGATCCTCGACCGCGAGGGGGGAGAGGCCAAGGTTCTCTCCGGAGGACAGAGCCTGATCCCGATGTTGAAGCTCCGCTTCGCTTCCCCCGGCACGATCGTGGACATCAACAACATCCCCGGCCTGGACTACCACCGGGTCGACGATGACGGGAATCTGCACATCGGAGCCCTCTGCAGGCACGTAGACCTGGAAATGTCTACGACGCTTGCCGATACCCACCCCACACTGGCGGCGGCGGCCGAACTCGTCGCCGATCCCATCGTGCGCTCGCGTGGAACCTTCGTCGGGTCGGTATGTCACGCCGATCCGCAGGGCGACTGGGCGGCAACGATGGTGGCGCAGGGCGGGTACATCGTCGCCCAGGGTCCGAACGGACGGCGCAACATCGACATTCGTGAATTCGTGTTGGGCCCGTTCGTCACTGCGCTGGCCTACAACGAGGTGGCCGTCGAGGCGGTCATCCCCGGTGCCAAGGGCAAGGCGGTGGGTAGTTACCTCAAACTCGAGCGTCGCGTCGGGGACTTCGCAACGGCTTCCGTCGCAGTCTCCCTCGACATGGACGGCGACGTCGTGCGTCGAGCCGGCTGCGCGCTCGCCGGAGTCGGTGGCCGGACCATCGATGCCAACGACGCCATCTCCTGCCTCGAAGGCAAGACGCTCACCGAGGACAGCATCGAACAAGCATCCGATGCCGTGGCGGCGGTTGCCGAACCACGCACCGACCATCGTGGTTCTGATGCTTACAAGCGCCACATCGTTCAAACATTCGTAAAGCGCATATTGACCAACCTCGCCCGTACCGAGCAGAAGGCAGCCTGACATGACGAGTTTGTACGACGAAGTCCAGACACCCACTGAGGGTGTTCCGACCCGACGAATCACGATGACCGTCAATGGAGAAAAGCGCACGGTCGACGTTGAGCCGCGTCTCCTGCTCGCCCATCTCCTTCGTCAGGGGCTGCAGTTGACCGGCACCCACGTCGGCTGCGACACGACCAGCTGCGGCGCGTGCACGGTGTTGTTCGATGGCCGACCGGTGAAGAGCTGCACGATGCTCGCGGTCCAGGCTGACGGACACGACGTCGAGACCGTTGAAGGCATGGCGTCGGCGAGCGAGTTGCACCCCGTCCAGGAAGGCTTCAAGCAAGAGCACGGCCTCCAGTGCGGTTACTGCACCCCGGGCATGATGTTGACCTCCAAGGCGCTTCTCGAGCGCAACCCCAACCCGACCGAGGACGAGGTCCGCTGGGCCCTGTCCGGGAACCTCTGCCGTTGCACCGGTTACCAGAACATCGTGAAGTCGGTCCTGTGGGCCGCAGAAAAGATGCGCGCTGAGCAAGGAGAGGATGCGTAATGGCGCTCGACGAACTCAAGATCGGTGGCATGGGCGCGAGCCGCCGCCGCGTTGAAGACAACCGCTTTATTCGAGGTAAGGGCAAGTACGTCGACGACGTAGTGCTGCCCGGCATGCTGCACATGGAGATCCTCCGCAGCACCGTTGCACACGCGCGAATCAAGTCCATCGATACGTCCGCGGCATGGGAGGTGCCGGGGGTTCGGCTGGTCCTCACCGGAGAGACCATGGCCGCCCGCAACCTCGCATGGATGCCCACGCTGTCCTACGACACCCAGGCCGTCATGGCGACGGACAAAGTGCGCTTCCAGGGCCAAGAGGTTGCAGCGGTCATCGCCGATGATCCGTACATCGCCAAGGACGCCTGCAGCAAGATCGTCGTCGAATACGAACAGCTGCCGGCCATCGTGAACCCGGAGCAGGCCAAGGATCCGGAGATGCCGCTGGTCCGTGACGACAAGGTCAACCAGGAGAGCAACAAGGTCTTCGACTGGGAGATCGGCGATAAGGAGTCCACAGATAGGGCCTTCGCGGAGGCGGATGTCGTCTCGACGATGGAACTGCACTACCCGCGCTCTCATCCCTCGCCGCTTGAGCCGTGCGGATCGATTGCCGACTTCGACCGCGCGACGGGCAAGTTGACCGTGTACATGACCACCCAGGCACCGCACATCATCCGTGCGGCGGTGGCGATGGTGGCCGAGCTTCCCGAGCACCAGATCCGGATCATCAGCCCCGACCTCGGCGGTGGATTCGGCAACAAGGTGCCTGTGTACCCCGGTTATGTGATCTCGATTTTGGCGTCGATCCTGACCGAACGCCCGGTTAAGTGGATCGAGGACAAGACCGGAAATCTGATCTCGACGGGGTTTGGTCGCGACGTCTACCTGAAGGGCGAGTTGGCTCTTCGCAAGGACGGGAAGATCCTCGGAATGCGGATGCACACGACGTCCGATCACGGTGCGTTCTTCGCCGATGCGCAGCCCACCAAATTCAAGATCGGACTCATGCACTCGACGTTCGCGTGCTATGACGTGCCCGCTGCGCACTTGACGAGCGAGGGGTATTACACGAACAAGGCGCCCGGCGGCGTCGCGTACCGGTGCTCATTCCGGGTAACCGAGGCCATGTTCTTCCAAGAGCGCATGATCCACGCGGCTGCCAATGATCTAGGAATGGATCAGGCGGAGTTCCGGCGGGTAAATCTCGTCAAGGACGACATGTTCCCCTACCGCACGGCGTTCGGCTTCCTGACCGACTCCGGTCAGTACGCCAAATGCTTGGACCTCGGGCTCGAGGCCATCGGGTACTCGACGTTCAAGCAAGAGCAGGAAGAGGCCCGCAAGCGCGGCAAACTGCTGGGCATCGGCATCTCGACGATGACCGAACCGCTCGGTGCTGGCAACAGTCGCGAGTACGACATCATCGGTATCAAGATGTTCGACTCCGCGGAGTTGCGGGTTCACATGACCGGCAAGGCGATTCTGCGCACCGGCGCGAAGACCCAGGGTCAAGGCCACGAGACAACGTGGGCGCAGATCGTCGCGCACGAACTCGGCATTCCCGCCGACGACATCGTCGTGGAAGAGGGCGACACCGACACCGCGCCCTTTGGTATGGGTACCTATGCCTCCCGGTCTACTCCCGTAGCCGGTGCCGCGGTAGCCATGGTGGCGCGCAAGATCCGCGCGAAGGCGCGCAAGATCGCGGCGCATCTGCTCGAAGTCTCCGAAGAGGACATCGAGTGGGAGTTGGGTCGCTTCTACGTTCGCGGCAACGAAGAGCGCGGAGTGACGATCCAGGATTGTGCGCTGGCGGCCTACAGCAACGTGCCCGACGGCATGGAGCCAGGCCTGGAGAACAACGCCTACTACGACCCGCCGAACCTCACGTGGCCGTTCGCTGCCTACATCTGCAAGGTCGAGGTGGATCCTGAGACCGGCGTGTGGGACGTGCTCAAGTTCGTCGCTGTCGACGACTGCGGCGTTCGTATCAATCCGATGATCGTTGAAGGACAGATCATGGGTGGTCTAACCGAGGCGTACGCCATGGCCAACATGCAGTACATCACCTTCGACGAAGAAGGAAACTGCATCGGAGCGAACTACATCGATTATCTGCTTCCGACTGCGTGGGAGACGCCGGGCTTTGAGTTGCACGAGGTCGTCACCCCCTGCCCGCACCACCCGATCGGCGCCAAGGGCATCGGCGAGTGCGCGACGGTCGGTGGTCCGGCGGCATTCGTCAACGCCGTCATGAGCGCCATCGAACACACCGGCGTTCGCAACGTGGACATGCCACTCATGCCCAACCGCGTCTACGAGGCAGTGCAAAAGGGCGTGGACATCAGCGGTATGCCCCCGGTGAAAGCCGGCTGACATGACCGACGGTTCTCGGGCAGCCGACGGCGCGGCAGTGATGGCGCGCGCGGTGGAATTGGTGGAGGCGGGTGAATCCTTCACCATGGCGACGGTCGTCTGGCGTCAGGCGCCGTCCTCCGGCCAGCACGGCTCGCGCGCGATCGTCACCGCCGACGGTGAGTTGTTCGGCTGGATCGGGGGAGCGTGCGCCGAGCCCGTTTTGCTGCGCGAGGCTCGTCGGGTGCTGGACGAGGGAAAAGCATCGCTCGTGTGGCTGGGACAGCCGGCCGACCTCGAGGAGATGCATGTCCCCGAAGGAGTCATGACGATCCCAATCTCCTGTCAAAGCGATGGCGCATTGCAGATCTTCATCGAACCTGTGATGGCCGCCCCGCACGTGCTGATCGTTGGGCGTTCACCCATGGCCGTCACGCTGCTCGACCTGGTTCGCGACCTGGGCTGGCGCGGAGATCTCGTGGACGGTGATCAATTCACCTGCTGTCAGGTCACCAACTCGTCCGCCGTCATCATCGCAACCCAAGGACACGGCGACGAAGACGTCCTGGAAACTGCCCTGAAAGCGGACCCGACCTTTGTTGGTCTGGTGGCGTCGGCCAAGCGGGGTCGCATCGTTCGGGAATTCCTCGCCGAACAGGGCGCGGATGAGGAGAAGTTGTCCCGCGTTCATGCTCCAATCGGCATCGACCTCGGGCACACGGGTCACCGGGAGATCGCGGTCTCGATCCTGGCCGATCTTGTGCAGCGTCGTGCGGCTGGGGAACTCAAGCCCCGTCCCAAATCAGCGGCGCCGGCGGCGGAGCCGGAGACTGTGCTCGACCTTGTCTGCGGCATGACCGTCGATGCAGTCCCAGCTAATCGGCCCTTCGAATACGAGGGCACCACCTACTACTTCTGTGCTCCCGGATGCCGCAAGGCCTTCGAGAAGGATCCGGATTCATTCATCAACCAGGTAACCCAGCAGGAGGCTCCATGCTGATCAACCATTCGTTCCAGATCGATCAACCGATCGATCAAGTATGGAACTTCTTCGACAACGTACCGCTGGTAGCTGCCTGCGTGCCCGGTGCGGATCTCACCAAGGAGGTCGGTGACGATCAGTACGAGGGAGACGTCATCATTTCCGCTGGTCCGGTGAAACTCGAGTTCGGCGGTGAACTCAAGATCAAGTCTCGCGATAACGCCAAGAAGGTCATCGTCCTCGAGGGTGCTGGGGCCGACAAGAAGGGTCGCGGCGCGGCGAGCGTGCTTCTCGATGCGTCCCTTAACTCACTCGGCGGTGCAACCCGGGTCGATCTCGCGATTGATCTGACGATCTCCGGAGCGGCTGCGCAGTACGGACGCGGACTGGTCGCGGACTTCACCGAAGTCCTTATCGATCAGACGGCCGATTCCATGAAGGCGCGGATGACGGCCATCGCTGAGGGTCGAGACCCGATGTCGGTTGGCGCACCGCAGGCGGCCAGCGGCATCGCAATCGCTTTCTCGGCTTTCACCCTCGCAGTGAAGCGTGTTTTCGGTCGCTTCTTCCTGCCCTACCAACCGGCCCCGAGCCGCTCGTAAGGAGTCAGTCATGAGTCTGTGGGGTATCGGAAACCTCATTTTGATCATCGTCGTCGTTCCCGTCCTGGTCGCCCTGTTGAACCGACTTCTGGGCGCTCTTGAAAGCATTCGGGGTGCATCCAAGGACGCCCTGGATGGGGGAGTCGCGCTGATCGGGGAGCTCAACACGACACCGGCCTTGCTCGACAAGACCGACGACGTCATCAAGGAAGTCGCCAACGGATCGGTTCGGTACGCCGGCCCCGTCTCGAAGCTTCTCGGTTAGGAGAGAGCGCATGTCAACTGACGCGATCATCACGCTCGTCGTCGCAGCCCTCATCGTCGCAGCCGCGGCACTGGGTCTGCTGCGAGCGATCTTCCACCTCAAGGCGACGGCGGACACGCTCGATGCCCTCGACGGCGGTGTCCAGGTCATCGTGGAGAAGACCTCGACGGTGCAACCGGTCGTCACTTCAGTCAATGCGAGCCTCGCGCCGGTTCGCTCGTTCGCGGAATCGATCTAGGAGGGCTCGTGGACTTCGCTGGACAACCCGGCTGGCTAGCCGGATACATCATCGGACTCGTCGTAGTCCTGGTAGTCGTCGTCCTCGTGGTGTCGATCCTCGCCCTCGCGTGGAGAATCGGGAACCAGGCTGGCTCCATACTGGACGGGCTCAAGCAGGCCGAGACGAACACCGCCGGGCTTTCCGGCTTGAACGAGACCATCGCATCCGCACTGGCCATTATCGACGGCCTGAAGCGCGGACGAGCGAAGTTGGGAGGCTGACATGGATTCGCAGGTCGAGCAATTGTGGACCGTGGCCAATGTGCTCGGGTCCGTCGTTGTCGTGGCAGTGGCGGCGCTCTTAACGCTGCTGGTCATCTTCGTCCACCGCATCCATAAGCGAGTGGCGGCCATCAAGGAGACGCTCACCGCAACCAAGGCCAACACGGCAGATACAGCGCTCATCACGACAACCGCCGGTGGCGTCGAACTCGTCCTGGCGGAGGGTTTGGAACACCATCTGTTCCTCGGACGAGTATTGGACAAGGTGCGGTCATGAGTTCACTAGCTTTGTGGTCGGTTATCAACATCGTCGCGCTCATCGCTGGGCTTGCGATCTACCTGTTCATCGTGAGTTCTCAGCTGAAAAAGGTTGCGGCGAACCTCGAAGAGTCCGCGGACCTCGTGTGGGACATCAAGAAGGATGCAGAAGCAATCGAACCGGGGCTCACGTCCATCAACTCCACCGGTCGCGTTGTTGCCGGCGCCCTACCGCTTCTGTACGGAATGGGTGAGGGAATCGTGGTTGGTGCGACCTTCCAACACGAGGAGCACATCCCTGACACCGTTGCCAAGCCGGCGATGGGAACGCGGCGCTCGCGACTCATGGAAGGCGTCGGAGTCAACCTCGACGACTAACTCGCCTGCACTCCGGGAGTACCGAGAGTGAACTGTGCAAGCGCCCTGCGGTTTACGTGGGGCGCTTGTCCGTTGTCAGACGGGTAGTAACCGGAGTTTCGTACTCTCCGATCCATTCGGCTTTCCATGCTTTATCGAACTTGTCGGTGTTGCAGCTGGGCTCATATATCGCGATGAGCTCTTGGGATATCTGCTCGCGGTGCGCTCGGGTGCCGCCGGGGACCTCTAGCCAGCACACGTGGAGGTTGAATTTGCCGTCGGCTCGCTTAATCCACGCGCTTGAGCGCGGGTGACGAAACGGAAAGCCCTCCGTAGTGAGGTCGTCGGAGTGCCCGACGAAGATGACAGAGAACTCCTGCGGGCGGTTGGGATTCGACTTCGCCAAGACTGCGTAGACCGCTGCCTTGGCCGGGGGTGTCCACCCTGCTAGAGCCCTTGGCCCCTCGAATGCGTATCCGGCGAGGCTGCCGAGTCGGATCACGGGATTTCGTCCTCGAGATCGGCGAAGTCGTCGTCTTCGCTGATCGACTCGGCTCGAACGACGGGCCAGGCGGGAAGTGAAGTCTTCGCCACGGCCTCGGCAAACTTCTCCAGGGCGATGTCCACGGCCGCGTCTGAATTGTCGGCCTCGACCACGATCTGGGCCCCGTAGCCCATGGTTCCGTACCCCGAGGCGATGCCCTCCAACATGGCCACCGCATCGGCGAGCTCGACCACTTCTTCAAGGTTGACCTCGCGGTCGCCCTCGGCATGCAGAGAAATGCTGTAACGCACGCTTAGCCCACCTTCGACAGTCGATTTGCCAGACGCTCGAGGCTAGCGAGGTTATGTCCTGAGTGCACTTCGTCGATATACGGGTCGGCGATGATCATGCCCATCGCGGTCGGCACCCAATCCTCGGCGTCGGCCTTGTGCGGGTTCACCCAGAGCACCCGGTGGGCGACCCGGGAGAGGGACTCCATGGCCTCCGCTAGGTCCTGTGGGTCGCCTCTATCGAGGCCGTCGGAGCACACCACCACGATCGCCCCTCTGCCCAGTCGGGCCCGCCGGGCCTGGCGGGCGAAACTCTTGATGGATTCCCCGATCCGGGTGCCACCGTCCCAGTCCAAGACGGCCTCGCCGGCCAGGCGCATGGCGTCATCGGGATTGCGGCGATCAAGGGCCTTGGTGATCCGGGTTAGCCGTGTGCCGAAGCAGAAAACGTCGACTTTGGCGTTGGCCCGGCGGGCGGAGTAGGCGAACTGGAGGAGATTGCGGGAGTAGTCCGCCATGGAGCCCGAGACATCGAGGATTAAGACGAGGGGACGAAGTTTGTGTTTGCGGGTCTTGAAATGAAGTTCCTTCGGCTCGCCCAGACTGCGCATCGATTCACGAGCCATGCGCCGCATGTCCAGGGTGGAACTGCGGCGGGTTCGGGTGGTGCGATGGGTCTTCTTCTTTGGTGGGGTGACGCGCATTCGGGACATGAGTCGTCGTAGTTGGCGCATTTCGTCATCGGTGCAATCAGCGAAGGCCTTGTGCCGGTAGATATCCGAGGTGCTCGCGACGTAACCGAGTTTGACCTCGTCCGGACTTATGTCACCTGGAAGACCCTCTTCGGTGTTCGGGATCTCGAGGGTCGCGCCGGCCGTCGACGACGCCTTCATCGTCTTCTTGACGATGTCCTCTGCTTCGGGGTGGAAGGCTAGGAAGTAACGCTGGAATACCTCGTTGTAGATGGGTACTTGTTCGCGCCGGCGCACCAGGGTTGCTCGCCCGCTCCAGTAGACGTCCATCAAATCCGTGACGTCGAGTTCGGCTACGGCTGCGGCGAAGGTCAGGACATCGTCGGTGCCGACGGTGATGGTTGCGTCTCGAAGTGCCTGGCCGAAGCCGACGAGCATTTCGTCGACGTTGCCGGTCTCAGGAGAGGACATCCTGGATGCTTCGCGTGGTGTAGTCGAGGTCATCGCGGTCCTTGACGACCGTGCCGAGGGTATCGAGAGCGGATTGCTCGTCCAGGTGCGTTGCCCCGACGGCGTCGAGGCCCTGGGTCCAGTCGATGGTCTCCGCGACGCCGGGGAGCTTCTCGAGATCCATCTCACGCAGCTTGTTCACCGCCGCGACCACCTGGGCGGTCAGTGCCTCCGAAACTTCCGGCAGCCGTGAGCGGACGATGTCGATCTCCCGCTCGGGTTCGGGGAAGCCGATCCATGTGTAAAGGCAGCGACGCTTGAGAGCGTCGTGCAGTTCACGGGTGCGGTTGGACGTGAGGATCACGATCGGTCGCGACTGCGCCTCGATGGTGCCGACTTCAGGAATCGTGACCTGGAAATCGCTCAGTAGCTCGAGTAGGAATGCCTCGAATTCGTCGTCGGCGCGGTCGATCTCGTCGATCAGAAGAACACAGGAGTCGCCTGCGCGAACGGCCTGCAGCAGTGGGCGCTCGATCAAGAAGCGCGAACCGAAGAGATCGTCTTCTTCTCCGGATTCCTGTGCTTCGCTCAGCGATCGCACGTAGAGCATTTGGCGTGCGTAGTCCCACTCGTAGACCGCGTGGTGGATGTCGATGCCCTCGTAGCACTGAAGGCGAATGAGTTGACGGCCACTCATGCGAGCCAGGGTCCGTGCCAGTTCGGTTTTTCCGACCCCGACTTCACCTTCGAGCAGAAGCGGCTTGCCAAGTTGGAGTGAGAGGTACAGCGAAGTCGCCAAGCCACGGTCGGCGATGTAGTCCTCGGCCCGAAGCTGTTCGATGAGTTCGGGGACGCTGCCCGCGCCGGAGGTTGTGGTCATCGACGCACGTCAGCTTTGATCGCCGTTGATGAGGTCGGCGAGGCTGCTGGAGCCGAGCTTGCCCTCCTGGGCCAAGGTGTTGCGCCAGGCCGCCTTGACGTCCCCGCCCTCTTCGGCGTAGCCGTCGAAGGTGACGTCCTTCATGTTCCGGCACACCTTGGTGGGGCTGCACTCGGCGTCGAGGTCTTGAAGGTTGTCGGTGTCCTGCTGCCAGATCCCGCGAAGGACCTCTGCGGACTGGTCGAGCGAGTCGGACATGGACGCTCCCTTGTGACCGTCCCGGAAGTTGGATTTCCGGGCTCTTGTGAGGTCGTGACGATACCAACGGTAACCCGGGGCCGCAGCCTGGAATTCCGCCGCCCTCCCCCTAGCATGGGGGGACAGCGCCCCAGCCTGATCCGGGAGAACCCATGGACTTCGTCTACAACCTCATCTTGATCCTGCACTTCATCGGCCTTGCGAGCGTGGTGGGCGGCTTCTTGGTGCAGATGAGATCTGCCCAGAAGGGCGTCAATCCGGCGATGCTCCATGGAGCGCTGACCCAACTCGTCACCGGTCTTCTGTTGGTGGGTCTGCCCGAAATGGGCGTCGCGACTCCCTACTCCGGTTGGGAGAGCTGGGACCACGCCAAGATCGCGGTGAAACTCCTCATCACCTTGGTGATCACGGTTCTGGCCTTCGTGGGGCGCCGCAAGCCGCTGCCGCAGACCGGATTGTGGGGCGCCATTGGCGGCCTGGCGATCGTCAACATTTTCATCGCCGTCCTCTGGTAACCCCGGACCCACTTTTTCCCAGGGGCTGGGGAGGAGTGCGTCGTTCCCCCAGCTCTCTTCGTCCCAGCTCTCTTTCTCCCACGGAGTGGGAAAAAGGGAGCTGCAGCGGTAAAGACTGGGTGAATCTCCGTCAATTTCCCTGAGTGTGGGAAAAAGGGTTTAGGGGATGGTGACGACCTGGAAGGCCTCCGCCAAACGACCCTCGGGTAGCCCGGCCTCGTACGCGGCGGCGCTCAGCCAGGTCCGCACCCGGTCCT
>CAZVWA010000045.1:0-10896 GCA_964631085.1 uncultured Rubrivirga sp. | reverse complement strand
TCGGCGTCGAGGCGATCAAGACGATCGCCGACGGTGGCGCACCGCCGGAGAACACCTCCGCCAATGGCGAGTTCTTCGACACCGGTGTGACCCTGTGCACCGACGATCCGATGGACACTGTCGTCTCGGCTCCGCAGGAGTCGGCGCAGTACTGCATCGACAACGCCTGGGGCTAAACCCCACGCGTCATGTGCGCACCGAGGGGCAGCAGCTTCGAGCTGCTGCCCCTCGGCTGCACCTAGACCCCGAATAACCCCATGCGAGCTCGCGGAAACCGGGGGCGAACCCGCGATCTGACCCCTACACTCTCGGGAAACTCAGCAAGCGCCATACATCTGTAAGTCCCGATCGAACGCATCCAGACACCTACTCACACATGGAGGCACCCCGGTGAGCGACACTGCCACCTCGGACTACGACCTCGACGAGGAGTTCGCTGTCAAGCGCACCCCCATCCAGCGCCTGCAGATGACTCTGCATCGCTACCCCTGGTTGAGCTCCCTCATCGTCCTCGTCGTTGTCGTCCTCGTTTTCGGACTCGTCAACGAGCGATTCCTGCTCCCATCAACGATCTCGTTGATGATTCAGCAGACGGTGATCGTCGGAACTCTGGCTATCGCGCAGACGTTGATCATCTTGACCGCCGGCATCGACCTGTCGATCGGCGCGATCATGATCTTCGGGCAGATGTTGATGGCGAACTTCGCCGTCTACACGACGGCCTCCAACGTTCTGCCCATCGCAGGACAGAACCCGTGGATATCTATCTTCTTGGGCATCTGCGCCGCAACGGCGGCCGGTGCAGCCAACGGCTTCCTCATAGTTAAGTTCAACCTGCCACCGTTCATCGTCACCCTGGGCACGTGGAGTGTGTTCATGGGAATGACGTTGATTCTGTTCAAAGCTCGGACCATCCAGGGCCCGGAGATGCCCGAACAAATGAAGTTGATGGGCGAATCATTCCCCGTGGGGCCGTTCAACTTCAGCCTCGGCGTCGTCACGATGTTCTTGCTCTACCTGCTCTTCGCCTGGATCTTGAAGAACACCGCCTGGGGCACCCACGTATACGCCGTCGGCGACGATCCGGTCGCCGCCCAGCTCACCGGTATCAGCACCAAGCGCGTGCTGTTCAGCGTCTACCTCGTCGCCGGTGTGGTCATGGGTATCGCGGCATACATCACCATCGGCCGAGTCGGATCGGCAAGTCCGAACGTGGATCCGATGCTCAACCTGCAGACCATTACCGCCGTGGTGATCGGTGGCACCTCGCTCTTCGGTGGACGAGGTGCGGTGATCGGCTCTCTGCTCGGAGCGTTGATCGTTAACGCAGTGGAAATGGGTCTATCCCTTGCGGGTGTCGACCAGGCCTATCGAACAACAGCCATCGGCCTCCTGGTGATCCTGGCCGTCGGCGTTGACCAGTGGATTAGGAAGGTGAAGGCATGACCGAGCCCATCGTCAAGGGACGCAACCTCGTCAAGCGATTCGGGAGCGTCACCGGCCTGAACCACGCGGACTTCGACCTCTACCAGGGGGAAGTCCTCGCGGTCATCGGTGACAACGGAGCCGGCAAATCCACCCTCATCAAGTGCTTCGCCGGCGCGCACACACCCGACGAAGGCGAGATGTGGGTGCAGGGCGAGAAGGTCGAATTCAAGAGCACGCACGAGGCTCGCGAGCACGGCGTTGAGACGGTCTTCCAAACCCTCGCCGTAGCACCCGCGTTGGACATTTCGGCCAACCTGTACCTCGGTCGCGAACTGCGTAAGCCAGGCTTCTTCGGCAAAGTCTTCCGCCAGCTCGATAAGAAGCGGATGCGCAAGGAGTCCGGCGAGCACCTGCAGGATCTCGGCATCATGACGGTGCAGAACATCTCGCAGGCCGTCGAGACGCTCTCCGGCGGTCAGCGCCAGGCGGTTTCAGTTGCCCGGGCTGCCGCCTTCGGTAGCCAGGTGATCATCCTTGACGAGCCAACCGCTGCTCTCGGCGTTCGCGAGTCGGCCAAGGTGCTCAGCCTGATCCAGGACCTCAAGAGCCGCGGCCTTTCGGTCATCTTGATCTCGCACAACATGCCGCAGGTGTTCGAGGTTGCCGACCGCATCCACGTGCAGCGTCTGGGCCACCGCGCCGCGGTGATCACCCCGCAGACGCATTCCATGAACGATGCCGTGGCGATCATGACCGGCGCACTCCAGGTTCCGGAGAACGAGCAGACTCTCACCCCGGTGGGGTCAGCCGCCTAGGCGAAAGCGCTACGCGTACAGCGCGGGGCGGTTGGGGACTTCGATCTCCACCGCCCCGTTGCTATTGAGAGCATCGACAGCCGCCCTACACGACACTGACGCCATGTATCCGTCCCAGGTGGATGCGCCCGCGGGACCACTGAGTCCGCGGATCGAGTCGACCCACGCCTGGAGTTCGGCACGGTAGGCCTCGCCGAAACGTCCCAGCCATAGTTCGGGGATCTCCTGTCCCCGCGCCCGCTCGGACGTTCGGGTGACGAACGTTCCGTCTCCCATGTCGAGGATGCCGTCGCCACCGACAACCGAACACCTGACCTCGTACCCGTAGCGCGCCGTCATGAACATCTCGATCGTGACGAGAACACCGGAGGCTGTCTTGAAGGTAATCAACAGCGGATCTGCCTGTCCGGCAGGAACATCCGGACCAGGTTTTCCGTACAAGACCTGCACCCAGGAATAGTCCTCACCCAGCAACCAACGGTTGATGTCTACCTCGTGGACCGCGGAGTTATTGATGCTCAGGGTGGTGTCGAGGCCGTAGGGGGCGTAGGCGTTTCGGTGGATGTTGTGGACTACCAGCGCATCTCCCACGCGTCCGGCATCGAGATCGGACTTCAAAGCGACGTAGCCGGGGTCGAATCGCCGCATGAATCCGAGCATGATCAAACGTTTGCCAGCCGCCACCTCGGCGTCCATGACCCGCCGCGCCTCTTCGAGCGTGGGAGCAAGTGGCTTCTCGAGCATCATCGGCTTCCCGGCCACCAGGCACGCGAGCGCCTGCTCGGCGTGCAGATCGTCCGGACTGGCGATCACGACCGCGTCGACGGAATCATCCTCGATGACGGCTTCGGCCGAGGGCAGTGCCCGTGCACCGATATCCGCGGCCAGGGATTCCGCTCGTTCCGTCGCGACATCGAAGACCGCGCTCACCGAACTTCCGGAAACTTCACGCGCCAGCGAGATGGCATGCGCCGTGCCGATGTTTCCCGTGCCGATCACGCCCACTCGAATGGTCATACCGACCATTGTGGTGCACTCGCCGTGGTGTATCCACCGGCATTACGCTGCGGTGATGCCCGGCTTTCTGAGCGACCTCACCGGATCCTTCTCGACGTCGTCGGCCCAGAATCCGACGGTCGCCATCATGGAGGCGGCCTACGCCGACGCCGGCCTCGACGTCCGCTACATCAACTGCGAAGTGCCGGCTGAAAATCTCGCCGACGCCGTCCGCGGTGCTATCGGCATGGGCTGGCTTGGCTTCAACTGCTCCATCCCGCACAAGCAGTCGATCCTGGAGTATCTCGACGAGTTGGCACCTAGCGCGGCGATCATCGGCGCGGTGAACACGGTCATCATCCGGGACGGAAAGCTCACCGGGGAGAACACCGACGGCCAGGGGTTCGTGGAATCGCTGAGAACGGTGAGCGATCCGGCGGGCAAGGAGATCGTCATCTTCGGTGCCGGTGGTGCCGCCCGGGCCATTGCCGTGGAGTCGGCGCTAGCCGGCGCGAAGGCCATCACCATCGTCAATCGGACTGTTGGGCGTGGCGAGGAACTCGCATCCGTTGTCGATTCCAAGACCCCGGCTAACGCCCGGTTCATGCCGTGGACGTCGCAGTTCCGAATCCCTGAGGGAACAGACATCGCCATCAACGCGACGTCGTTGGGCTTTCATCCCAATGCCGACGAGACGCTCGACGTCGACACCACAAGCTTCGTCGGGGGCATGGTCGTAGCCGACGTCGTTGCCAACCCGCCGATGACCCGGTGGCTGAAAGCAGCCGAGAGTGCCGGGTGCATTCCCCTCACCGGTCTTGGCATGCTTGTCAACCAGGCACTGGTGAATGCTCGGCTGTGGACTGGACACACACTCAACGCCCAGGTCATGCACCAGGCACTCGAAGAAGCACTCGGAATCTAGGAGCAAACACGATGGAGACTGCCGCCTACGCTGCGATGAACGCTGGAGCCCCGCTCGAGCCCCACACGATCGAGCGCCGGGATCTGCGCCCGCATGATGTCCTAATCGACATTAAGTACTCCGGTGTGTGCCACTCCGACATCCACCAGGCTCGCGAGGAATGGTTCACCTCGATCTTCCCGATGGTGCCCGGCCACGAGATCGCCGGAGTCGTCTCTGCCGTCGGAAGCGACGTAACGAAGTTCTCACCCGGCGACCGCGTCGGTGTCGGTGTGTTCGTCGAAACCTGCATGGAGTGCGATAACTGCAAGGCGGGACTCGAGAACTACTGCGTCAAGGGCTTCGTACCGACATACAACGGCAAGAACTACGACGGCGAAGTCATGTACGGCGGCTACTCCAAAGCCATAGTGGTGGAGGACCACTACGTACTGCGCATCCCTGATGGCATGGAGCTCGACGTCGCCGCTCCGCTGCTGTGTGCCGGGATCACCACGTACTCACCCCTTCGGGAGTGGGAAGCCGGCCCCGGCAAGAAGGTCGGGATTATGGGCCTGGGCGGCCTCGGTCACATGGGTCTCAAGCACGCTGTTGCGATGGGAGCAGACGTCACCTTGATCTCACATTCACCGAGCAAGGAGGAAGACGCCAAGCGTCTGGGCGCGCACAACTTTCTGTTGCTCACCGATCGTGAGGCCATGAAAGAACAGGCGATGACCTTCGACCTCATCGTCAACACGGTCTCCGCACCGATCGACCTCGATCCGGCGATCAACCTGCTCAAGACCGACGGAACCATGGCGTACGTGGGCCTTCCGGACAAGCCACTGCAGATGAACATCTTCGGTCTCAACAGCCAGCGACGTCGCGTTGCGGGCTCGAACATCGGTGGCATCCCCGAGACCCAGGAGATGCTCGACTTCTGCGCCGAGCACGGATACGCCGCAGATATTGAACTGATCGACGCCGGCCAGATCAATGAGGCCTGGGAGCGGGTCGTGAACAGCGACGTCCGCTACCGCTTCGTGATCGACGCCTCCACCTTCTAACCCCCCATCCCAAGACCCTTTTTCCCACACTCCGGGACGAAGTGGCGAGACCTCCCACTTCGTGGGAGGTCGGTGCACCTTTCCCCGGAGTGTGGGAAAAAGAGGCGTGGGCGGGATGGGCGCTGGTCAGAGTCGGGAGATCGGGCGGGTGAGGCACGTGGGGCCGCCCTCGCCCTTGGTGATCTCGCTCGCCTCGTAAACGTGAACCTCCACGCCGTGGTTACCAAGCAGCTCGACGGTCGCCTCGTTACCGGATGCGATGACCGTCACGCCCGGGCGGATCGTGAGCACATTGCAACCCAAGGTCGCGTAGTCCTCCTCCGGTAGCGACAGCAGTTCGACACCTCGCGCGCGCAATGCTTGAAGAAGTCGAACAGGTGCCAAACGCTCGTACACAACGGCGAGGTCGTCACGAATCGGTGAGACGACGCTCATCAGGTGCAAGCAGAACTCCGGCCCTTGATCATGCGGTAAGTCAAACGCCTCGATGGTGACGTCCGGTGCGACCATCTCGCGTAATTGCTCGATCGCGGCATCGTTTGTGCGATAGGAACGGCCGACCGCCAACGTCGATTCATCGAGCCAGAAGATATCCCCGCCGTCAGCGGTCGCATCGCCGCTGAGCCGACCGATACGTGGGATACCCAGATTCGCTAGTTCAGCAGAGAGCAGCGGCGGCTCACCGGCGCGAACGCGCTTGGCTCCCTGAAACTCGATGAACCCGTCGCCCACGACAAAGCACGGGTCGTAGGTGAAGATCGCATCCGGCATGTCATCGACTGGATCGAGAACCACGACGTCACACCCCAGGAGCTCCAGCAATTCGGTGAACGCCGCATGCTGCTCGACCAAGCGAGGGAGATCGAGCGGTGCACCCCAATGCGCCACGCGATAGTCCCCACGCAGGGACGGTGGCCGCACCGCAACTCGGGTCATGTCGGCGGTCATCGACCGCACACCGAAATCGGTCACCGCCCACTCTCCTGTTCTCGCGCCCGCAGGGTCTTCACCATTCGAGAGAGCCGAACGTTATTGCCCCGCAGGATGACTAGGAACGGCAGGTTCGCTCCGATCGCGATGATCGCTCCCGCAAGTGACAACCACCATGGGTTGAAAAACAGAAGTGGTAACCAGGTGAGCATCGACATCGAATGCACCCAGATGGCGCGGCGTACTTCTACCAGGTAGATCTCGAGTGACGCGAGGTCGCGTTGGGGCAGGTCACGCTTGCTCCGCCCTCCGAACAGCGCGCCGAGTTCGGGCAGCCGCGCCGCCAGCCGCGCCGCACCGAGACGGCGATAGAAATCTGCGGTTTCCCAGCGCGCGGGTCGAGTCAGGATCGAGTCGTGATCGAGCCAGCGATCCGGCCAGCGCGGTGCCGTGGCACCGATCAGGATCGAGAGCCCGGCGATAACCACGATGTCGACGACACCGAGCAGCACGTAGCCACCCAACGTGTCCCACACGCGGCGAGGGAGGGATTTGAACCCCCGGAGGGTTTCCCCTCGGGCGCTTTCAAGGCGCCTGCAATCGGCCGCTCTGCCACCTCGCCTGAGGGCCCAACGCTAGTACGTGGTCACCGAGGCGGGTGCGGTCAGTCCACGAGTTGGGTAATGGACACGCTCACCAGGAATCCGGCGCTCTGGCCGCCGGCGTAGATGCCCGAGACGGGAGCAACGTCGGAGTAGTCGCGGCCGCGAGCCACGATGACGTGGGCGGCGCCCACCGCACGGTCATTCGTCGGATCGAGCGCATGCCAATCGCCGTCCCAGTACTCCACCCACGCGTGCGATTCGCCGACCACGGTGTCGCCCGGGGCTTCTTCCTCGGTGTGGAGGTAGCCGCTGACGTAGCGAGACGGGATACCCAAAGTGCGAAGCAGCGAGAGCAGGACGTGCGTGAAGTCCTGGCACACGCCGTGTCCGTCGGCCCAAGCCTCGGCGGCTGTCGTGTATACGCCGGTCACGCCAGGCGTGTAGGTCATTTGAGCGCGGATTGCCCGCATCGCCTCCAACGCCGCATCTCGAGGCCGCGGAAGATTCCGTAGTTCCTGCACGAGTGACATGCGCCGATCATCGGCGTCGGCATGATCGACGTAATCGCTGAAGGACAAGTACTCACCGAACCGATCACGGACGCTCGCTGCGTGAACGTCGGACCAGGTCCCCGCCTCTACCTCTGCGGGCGCCGCCGGAGTATCGACGGTGCTGGTCGCGGTGATCTCGAGCACCCGATGCTGCGTGTGGACGTCGAATGCCTCCACGAAAGCGCCCCAGTAATCGGTGTACGTCTGGATGGTCGCCCCCGGGTACACCGACAACTCGTGACCCAGCAGCCGCTGCCCACCGCTATCCAACGGAGTCATCCGAACCTCGTTGAAGGAGACCTCGACCGGCTCGGAGTATTGGTACGCCGTGTGGTGAACGATGCGCAGGCGACGGCCTGTCATGAGTGCCTGCCCATCAGTGACTCCATACAACGGTGCCGTGTTGACGGAAGAACGCCTTGTTCACCTGATCCGAAGCGCGATGCGCGGCCTTGCGCGCTTGTTCGGCGAGCCGATCCACGGATTCGGTGTCGTCATCGATCTCGAACTCCAGCGCCGATCGCAACATGCCCACCTCACGCAGCAGTACACCCTTGTCGGACACACCCAACCGGGCAAGTGATCGCACTCCTTCTTCAGCGTCCGCAGCGCAGTTGCGCATCGAGCGAGGAAATACCGGGTCGAGCACGAGGTAGGCACGCACCTGCGCTCCGTTCAAGGTGGCGCCTGACCGAGTGAATGCCGTTTGCGCACCGGCAGCGCGCAGGGTCGCCGATGGTCCGGCGGACGGCCAGAGTTGATCGTGACGTACAGCCAATAGCCGTCCGACCATGTCGATCCGCTCGAGCTCACGGCCGAGTACGAGGAACTGGAACGCCTCGTCGCGGGGCATGGTCCATTCGATGACACCGTTGACGGTGAGCAAGCGCTCCATCAGGCGGTGCATCGTCACTCCGGGCGAGGACGTGATCACCACTCCGCGCACAAGCGAGAGATAGGCGGTGTTCAGGGCCTCGAAGGTTTCCGCGGACAGTGAGTCACGCACGGCGCGCGCGTTATCCCGTGCCGCAGCGACCGAGCCGATGATGGTTGAGGGTGTCTCCTCGTTGCCGACAACCGCCCGCACGAGTTCATCAGGATGCGAGACGTGCTCATGCGGAAGCGCGAGCGCCTCGAGCAGGACCGCGCACGAGAGCAACTCCGAGACCGATTGATCCTCGACCATCAGCTGATGGTGCTCGGCCAGCAACCGAGTGGTCGCCTCCGCCCGCTCGACGTAACGGCCGAGCCAGAAGTAGGACTCTGCCAACCGACTCAGCATGCTGGCCCCTGTTGTTGTTGGCGCTCTTGCTGGATGAGTCGGTCCTCGTGTTGATTCGGGGCGTCATGGCGCTCGGGGGCGTCGGTGTCGATCACCACAGCGCGAGGAACAGCGGGGGGCGCGACCACCCGCGGACCTTCTTCATCAAGCACCCAGGTGTCCTTCGAGCCACCGCCCTGGCTCGAGTTCACCACCAGACTTCCGCGCGGCAGAGCGACTCGGCTCAGTCCACCCGGCAGCACATAGACCGATTCGCCATCGTTCACCGCAAAGGGTCGAAGATCGACGTGCCGGGGTTCGATGGCTCCTTCGTCGACAACCGTCGGGCACGTCGAGAAGGTCACGACCGGTTGAGCGATCCATCCGCGGGGATCGGACTCAATCTCCCCACGCACCGCGGCGAGTTCCTCCTCCGTGGCGTCCGGTCCCATCACGAGGCCGTATCCGCCCGACGCATCCGAGGGTTTGATAACCATCCGATCCATGCGCTCGAAGACGTGCGCACGGTGATCGACATCGGATAAATCGAAGGTATCGACGTTGTCCAAGATGGGCTCTTGACCCAGGTAATAGCGGATAAATTCCGGTACGTAGGGATAGACGGCCTTATCGTCCGCGACACCATTACCGACACCGTTTGCGATCGTGACTCGCTTGGCTCGTGCAACATTGAGTAGGCCGGGAACGCCAAGGACACTGTCCGCACGCATGTGCAAGGGGTCAAGAAACTCGTCATCGATCCGCCGGTAGATGACGTGCACCGGTCGAGGGCCGGAGGTGGTGCGCATCCACACCATTTGATCGCGGCAATACAGGTCGCGTCCCTCAACGAGTTCAACACCCATCCGGCGTGCCAGGAAGGCGTGCTCATAATGCGCGGAGTTGTGCACACCCGGCGTCAGGACTACGACGGTCGGCTCGTCGACATTCACCGGCCCGGCTGCGCGAAGAGCCTCGAGCAACTTCTCGGGATACTCGCTCACCGGGTGCACGCGGTGCTTGGCGAAGATCTCCGGCAGTACGTGTGCGAGAGTCCTTCTGTTCTCCAGCACGTACGAGACACCAGACGGGTTGCGCAAGTTGTCCTCGAGCACCCGGAACTGCCCTCGTTCATCACGGATCAAGTCGCTGCCGGAAACGTGGATGCGCACGCCGTTCGCTGGCTCGATACCCCAAGCCTTGCGTTGGTAGTGAGTAGAGCTCGTGACCAGTGCACGTGGAATGACTCCGTCGCGCATGATGTGACCATCGGAGTAGACGTCGGCGAGGAACGCCTCGAGCGCACGGATGCGCTGGGCTACACCGGCTTCGATCGTCGCCCATTCCTCGGGGGTGATGAGCCGGGGAACCAGGTCCAGTGGCAGCGGCCGCTCGCGCCCGGCGAGTGAGAACGTGATCCCGTGGCGGTCGAGGTAGGCGTCGCGTTGTCGGGCCCGTTCGTTGAGGTCCGACGGTCCTAAAGCCGTGAGGACCTCGTGCAGGGAGCGATGTGAGACCCGGGGGTTCTCGCCATCGAGCATCTCGTCATAGGGCTCGGGGCTGGCCGACGCTGAGGCGGGCGTAGGGGCATCGACGCTCACGGTGGCCCCTTCCCTTGGATTCGCCTCGCTACAACGGCTGAACTTTAGACAGCCATTGTTTCGCGAAGGTCACGCGGCGACGGGCAGACCGGGCACATCGACCTCCACGTCGTCCACCCACACCTGCAGGCGAGCCTTGGCCACCGTGAGCTGGTGGCAGTGGCCACCGCTGGAGTGGTCTCGGGCGATGCCGTGAAGGTGGAGGCCGGGAATGACGATGTCGTCGGCCACATCCGGGAACCGAAAGCCCACGAGGGTCCCCGACCAAGGAGCCAATTCGAAGCGCACCTCCCCGGTGACCGAGCCTTCGGTGCCCAGCGGTTGGTACGGCGGGGTCTGCCCGTGTTCACTGCGCAGCAGGACGTGGGAGAAATCGCCCGTCAGGGCTACCGCGGCAACCAGGTAATCGTGGTGCAACGACTCAGCGGCGAGGACCTGGTCGACAAGTGCCGTGATGTCGGTCATCGTCGCGCCCTCAGGCACATCACGGTGCGTTGCCGTTCCACCGTACGCGGCGACGGCGAACGGCATGCCGAGCTCGGCGGGAGCGATCTGCGGAATCCCATCGGCGGGAACTCGCCATGTGGTGCCGTCTAGGTGCACGATCTCGCCGTCCACACCTTCCGCGACTCCGATACCGAGGACAGCATCGGCGAACGTCTCCCCGACCGTCGTGACCGATTCGTACTTGCCGGAGAAGAGATCGTGCACGGTCTCGATCTGTCGGATGTGTCC
>CAZVWA010000044.1:0-11186 GCA_964631085.1 uncultured Rubrivirga sp. | reverse complement strand
AGGGCTACATCGTTCCCGGCCTCGGGGACGCCGGTGACCGCCTCTACGGCGTCGTCTAACCACCATCAACCCCCACTCGTTTCCCCCGGATTCCGGGGAAAGCGCGCAGGCCGGCAGCGATTCCGGGCGAATCAACGCGAATCCCCCGGAATCCGGGGAAACGGGGGCAAGGGGTTAGACGTTCTTCAGGGCCGCGACGACCTTGGTGAGTGAATCCTTGGCGTCGCCGAAGAGCAAGGTGGTCTTCGGGTCAAAGAGGATCTCGTTCTCGATACCCGCGAAGCCCGGGCGCATCGACCGCTTCAAAAACACGATCTGCTGCGCTGCGTCCACATCGAGGATCGGCATTCCGTAAATCGGCGCACTTTGATCGGTGCGCGCGGCCGGGTTGACGACATCGTTCGCGCCGACCACGAGCACCACGTCGGTGGCCGAGAACTCCGGGTTGATCTCGTCCATCTCCTTGAGTTGCTCATACGGCACGTTCGCCTCGGCGAGAAGCACGTTCATGTGTCCGGGCATGCGGCCTGCAACGGGGTGAATCGCGTAGTCGACCTCGATCCCCTTCTCGCTGAGAAGGTCGGCGAGTTCGCGAAGTGTGCTCTGCGCCTGCGCGACGGCAAGGCCGTAGCCGGGCACCAAGATCACCTTGTTCGCGAAGCCGAGCATGATCGCGACGTCGTTGGCCGAGCCGGAGCGCACCGGTCGATCGGTTCCACCGCCCCCTCCACCCGCGGTGGTTCCAGAGAACGCACCGAACAGAGTCGAGGTCAAAGGCCGACCCATCGCCTTGGCCATCAAGTTGGTCAGCAGCGTGCCCGAGGCACCCACCAGCGTGCCGGCGATGAGCAGCAGGACGTTGCCGAGCACGTAGCCCGACGCCGCCACGGCCAGACCGGTCATGGCATTGAGCAAGGAGATGACGATCGGCACGTCCGCGCCACCAACCGGCAGGACGAACAGCACACCGAACAGCAGGCCGAGCCCCAACAGTGCCCACAACAACCACTGCTGCGGATCGACGACCATCCAGACCGCACCAACAACCGTCGCCAGCGCCACGAGGATGGTGATCCACTTGCCCAGCGGGATCACCACCGGACGAGTAGTCATCAGCTCTTGCAGCTTCAGGTACGTGACGACCGATCCGGAGAACGCGACTGATCCGATGATCACCGTCGCGACCGTGAAGATTAAGAAGAGCAGGTCCTCAGAACCGACGACGAGGTACTCAACGACGGCGATCAGCCCTGCGGCACCGCCGCCAACACCGTTGAAAAGTGCCACGAGTTGCGGCATCGCGGTCATCTTGACCCTGCGCGCTGCGACGAGGCCGGCCAATGAGCCGATAGCCAAGACGATCAAGATCAACGCAAGGTTCATCAGCTCGATACCGCTGAAGAACAGCACGACGGTCGCGATCAACGCACCCGCAGCACCAAGAAGAACTCCGGTGCGGGCCGTTCGCGGTGAAGACATCGACTTCAGCGCGAGGATGAACAGAACCGCCGCGACGAGGTAGCTCAGTTGGACCCACGTGGGATCGACGTGCGTTTCGGTCATGCCGCACCGCCTTCCTTAGCGGGGGCGGCAGGCTTCTTGGATTTGAACATCTCCAACATGCGGTCAGTGACGACGAAGCCACCGACCAGGTTGATAGCTCCCAACAAGACCGCGGCCAGGGAGATCCACAACTCCAACGAACCGGGTTGCGATTCGCCGGCAACGATGATCGCGCCCATCACGACCACGCCGTGAATGGCATTCGCGCCGGACATCAGGGGCGTATGGAGAACCGTCGAGACCTTCGAGACAACCTCGAATCCGACGAAGACGCTGAGGATGAAGATTGTCAGCAGTGCGATGCCATCCATGCTTACGCACCTCCCTGCAGCGCCTGCTGCGCCGCTTCGCTTCGGACTTCCCCGTTGTGGACCACGGCGCAACCATCGAGGATCTCGTCCTCGAGATCGACGACGAATTCACCCTCCTTGACTAAGAGACCGGCAAGTGCCGCGACGTTCATTGCGTACAACTGCGACGCATGGACGGGCATCTCGCTCGCCACGTCCTTGGCACCCCACACGGTGACTTGATCGACCATGACTTCCTCACCCGCGACCGAGCCTTCGACGTTGCCGCCGGTCTCGCTGGCCAGGTCGACCACCACGGACCCCGGTTTCATGGTCTCGACCATCTCGCGGGTCACGAGCAGCGGAGCTTGACGCCCCGGGACCGCCGCGGTGGTGATGACTACGTCGGACTCGGAGATGTGCGGGGTGAGAAGTTCGCGCTGACGCGCGGCTCGGTCCTCGGTCATCTCGCGTGCGTAGCCGCCGGATCCTTCCAGCGCTTCAAGTTCAAGGGTGATGAACGTGGCGCCCATCGACTTGACCTCATCAGCGCTCGCGGGACGGACGTCGTAGGCCGAGACTTTCGCACCGATGCGCTTGGCGGTGGCGATGGCCTGCAACCCGGCAACACCGGCACCGAGGACCAAGACCTTGGCAGGCTGGATCGTGCCCGCTGCCGTCATGAACAGCGGGAAGAAGGAGGGAAGCCGGTCCGCACCGACCAGGGCAGCTCGGTACCCGGCCACGAGAGCCTGCGAGGTGAGCGCGTCCATGGACTGCGCCCGCGAAATTCGAGGCAGCAGGTCAAACGAAAGTCCCGTGGCACCCGCGTCCCGCAGCGCCTTGATGGTCTCGGTGTCCTGCGCCGGGGAGAGGAACGAGATGCTCACGCCCCCCTTGCGGAGCCGTGAAGCACGTCCGTAGTCCAGGGGGCGAACACTGGCGACCACATCCGCGCTGGCGATCTGATCGGTCAACGATGCTTCGTCGAATACTGTCGCGCCGGCCTCGATATACGCGTCGTCAGCGGCGAATGCCTCACGTCCGGCGCCCGATTGAACGGCAACATCGAATCCGAGTTGGGTGAACTTACGCACCACGGAAGGCATCATCGCGACGCGCTTCTCACCAGGGCGTGTTTCAGTGGGAATGACGATCTTCACTCACAGGCCTCGCTCTCGAGAGTCAGTGCTCCAGCCGGGCGTTGAACCCGTGCCGGGCAACCCAGAGAGCCTAGCGGGATTCCACGATTCCGCCCCCACGCAGTCCGATTCCCACTCAGGAGTCTCCTCGGTGGCTAGCCTGGAGCCGTGATGGTTTCGATGTTCGTCCTGTGGTTCATCGTCTTTATCGGGGTGTTTCTGCGTAAGGGGTGGGTCATCCCACTCACGCTCGTCACCCTGGTGTGGACGCTCCTGCTTCTACGCCTGCACATGACCGACCCCCTTCCCTTGAACTTCTGACGCGCGAGGGACGGTCATGGACGTGAAATCCGCAGTCGATACGACTTTCTCCGGTGCCAATGCAGTCCGCATTTCGCGGCTCATCAACGTGCTCGCTCTCTTCGCCCTGCTCGGCGTCCTCGCCGGATCGCTGCACCTTCAGTTTGGTATCGGAGAGCAGCCGTGCCCGCTTTGTCTCATCCAACGCTCGGGGATGATCGGCCTGGCCGTGGGCCCGGTGATGAACCTGATGTGGGGCATCCGAGCTTCCCACTACGCCCTGAGCATCCTCGCCGCCATGGTGGGAGCCGCCGGCAGCATTCGGCAGATTCTGTTGCATATCGAACCCGGCGACCCAGGCTACGGACCTGCGATCTGGGGACTTCACCTTTACACCTGGGCACTGATCACGTTCGTGATCGCAATCATCGGGTGTGCGGTGATGCTGCTGTGGGACGCGCCCTTCCAGGAAAAGGATCAGGGAATCCGATACGCCAAGTCCTGGTTCCGCGTGGTCGCACTGACCGCCATCTTCTGGGCCTTCGCCTACCTCGTCATCATCGGCATCAGCGTCATTCCCGAGTGCGGTCTTGAGATGTGTCCCGACGATCCGCCCAACATTGCCGGAGTCGGTGACTTCAGCGGTTGGCTTGCCGTCCTCTCGGTCGGCGTGCTGGCCCTCGCGTTCGCCCTCGCGGTGGTTGTCAATCAGAAGTTGTCCGATATCGGCGAGCCAGCCGACGTCGAGTACTAGCGCGACTACTAGCGGGACATCCGCATTAACTTGGTGAGGTAGGCCTCGTAGATCTCCGCAACTTCACGGCCGCCGGCGGTCTTGACGAGCTGCACTGGTTGCCCGTACCCCTCGGCTTGCTGCACCGCGATGCGCTCGGGGAGCAGGGGCTTCATCACGGTGGAACGTCCGTAGATCTCGACGAGTTCCTGCTCTCGGTACTGGTGCTCTTCGGCAACCGAACGAACCCGGTTCACCACGATGCCGGCGAGTTGCAGATCGGGGTTGTGGTTCTTACGCACTTCATCGATCTCGGCCATCGCCCGCTCTACTCCCTGCGCACCGAAGTACGACGGTGTCGTCACAACGACGGCAAGATCGGAAGCAGCGAGCGCTTCTCGAGTCAACGCCCCCAGCGACGGTGGGCAGTCGATAAGCACAAGGTCATATCCCTCGAGATGGCCGAGGGCGCGGGCGAGCTTCGGGCGCCACGGGCCTCCGGTCCAGGCGTCGAAGCGGATCGTGTTCGCGTGACCGGGGAGCACATCCACTTCTCCCGGCGCCACTTCCCAATCACACGGGGTCAGGGCCCCTTCCACCGTTTCCCGGGTTGGATGCCCGAGAACATCGGCCACAGTGGTGCGCGGTTTGTGGGACTTCAACAGCGATGTCGCATTCCCCTGGGGGTCGAGATCCACGACGAGCGTCGCAAGACCCTTGACCGTCGCGGCCCCCGCGAGGCCCAGCACCACGGACGTCTTACCGACGCCACCTTTCAGACTCAAAACGCTCACCACTGCCATGCGCATCAGTCTGTCGGGGCCGGGCGTGCCGCACAACCGATTTCCCCAGCAGCCCCCGAGGAGGCCTCGACGCTCGGCGGTTATCGTGCGTGGGCAGCCATCTTCTTCAGGAGGTCTTCACGTGCGGAACTTCCCCACCGCCCTCGTCTCCCGCGGCACCGCCGTGGTCGCCGGTCTCGGCCTCCTGGCCGCATCCCTGGTGTCCGGACCGGCGGCGAGCGCCGCGTCCGCCAAGGCGCCGCCGGTGCAGGATGCCTGCTACGACTACCGCGCAACGGCGAGTGCAGGGCAGGTAGCCGTAGCGGTTCCCGTTCCGTGCGAAGGCGAGCACACCGCCCAAACGTTCTACACACGCACCCTCGCCGATGGCTTCGGAACTCCCACCAAGGCCGGTGCCAAGAAGCGCCTGAAAGTGGCCAAGGCCTGCACCACCGAGGCGATGAATTCCTACCTCGGCCTGACCAACACCTCTATTCCGTCAAGATTCCAAATCGTCACCGTCTTCCCGACGACCGAGCAGTGGAACGCCGGGGAACGCTGGATGCGCTGCGATGTGGTCCTTCGCGGAGGTAAGCAGTTCACGCGCTTTGCAGGATCAGCACAACAACTCGTCGCAGGAAATCCCCGCGAGCAGTTCAACTTCTGCACGCCGTCCGTACCCGGTAATCGCACTAAGTCGGCCTACCCATGCAGTAAGCCGAAGAAGAACTGGATCATGGTTGCCGAACGGGACCTGGGCTCCATCGGCAAGAAGTTCCCCGGCACCCGTGCTGTCGAGCGCAAGGCCAAGAGGATCTGCCAACGCGTCGGAAACAAGTTCACCGAGCGCAAGAAGTTCTTCCCCTGGTGGTCGATTTGGCCCACCAGCAACGGTTGGAAGGACGGCGACCGCACCGCTCAGTGCTTCGTGCCCTACGAGCAGTACGTCAAGACCACACAACCGCAGGCATAGTCGAGTTCAACGAGATCAACGAAGCCGACTGCGCGGCTGATCCTCGGGATACATCGACGAATGTTCCGGTTCCGTCGCCTGGAGTCGCTCGAACTGCTCGTCGCTCAGCACTAGGGCCGTTGCCCGAATGATCGAAGTAACGGTCTCCGGTCGTGTGGCACCAGGTATTGGGATCATCACCGGAGACATCCGCAGCAACCACGCCAGCGTTACTTCCTGAGGGGTCGCATCCATTTCCTCGGCCACCTCGGCGAACGCGGCGAAGCGAGAACCGACGTCTTTGGCGTGCGTCGCGCCACCCAGAGGTGACCACGGCAAGAAAGCGATGGACTCCAACTCGCAGCGCGAGAGGACATCGAGATCGGCCCGATACCTAGGCGAGAGTTCGTTCTGAACCGAGGCGACGCCTCCATCGGTGGCCGACCCCAATTCCGCTAGAGCAAGGTCGAGTTCCTGAGCAGTCACGTTCGACAGCCCGATGCGTCGGATCAGCCCCGCATCTTTCAACGCCTGCAGCGCATGGACCTGCTCCAGGTAGGTCATTGAAGGGTCGTGCCGGTGGTGCTGGTAGAGCTCAATGATGTCTACACCGAGTTCGGTCATGCTCGCTTCGCATGCGCGAACCAGTGCGTCCGGAGCCGAATCGCGTCCCCAGAGTTCACCATCGCTTCGCGTGATGCCACCCTTGGTAGTGACCAGGACGTCCTCCAGCGATGTCGAACCGGTGTACGTGCGAAGCGCCTCGCCGACCAAGGCCTCGTTATGGCCCACGGCATCCCACGACGGCGCGTAGATGTTGGCCGTATCGAGCAGGGTGATCCCTGTATCGAGGGCCGCATGAATGGTGTCCACGGCTTGCTGCCGGAGGTCCACCATCCGCCCGTTACTGAGCGGCATGCAGCCCAACCCCACCTCGGATACCGAGACGTCGCCAATATTCCGCGTCGTGATCACGACTTCACCCTAGGAGAACTTCCTGTGCGGGACAGGCTGCGCCGCTATGAATGATTCGCTAGCGTGTGAAACGAGTTCAGGCATGGGGGATCACCGGGGGTCACGGAGAGGTTTGCTTCATGTCTCGGGTTCCGAGCCTGGGTAACGGTGTTTCCGTGCCGCTTTCCGATTCCGACATTCACGCGCTTCTCGAGGAACTGCGTTCGGCTGAGGCCTGCCTACCGGAGCCGGACATCTTCACCGACTGGATGGGTGTTCGCACGAGGATTTCGATGCTTCCTTGGGCCCCCACCGAACTTGGCGGCACGACGTCAACCGCCCTTCCCATCCCTGACGACGGCTACCGATCCGAGGACTTCGAGTACGCAGCCCTCGCTCGCGCCGTGCGCGGCATGACCGATCATCCGCTGCGAATAGTCGAAGTTGGCGCGGGCTGGGCACCGTGGGCGGTCGCCGGGTTGGTCCGAGCGAGACACGCGCACATTCCGGGAATTGCCATCGCCGTCGAAGCCGACGCTCGAAAGTGCGAGTGGGCAATGCAACACGCGAAGGACAACTCGATCGACGCAATCGGCGTTTCGGGCAAACCCCGCCAACTAGGCAAGAAGTTGAGACAAGCACTCGAACGATTCGACGGTCAAACCCAGATGCTGGTTGTGGTGCAAGCCGCGGGGTGGGTGGAAACCGGCACCGTGGAGTTCCCTGATGCACCGGTGGATGACATGGGCACGGCCGTGTGGACATTCCCCGGCACCGACGTTGATTACCGCGGTGCCCATCTCCGTCATGTGGAAGTGCCCGCCATCTCGATCGGTGAGTTGCTTACCGCCCTCAATTCGACCGGGACCGACGGTGCTCCGATCGACCTTCTCCATATCGATGTTCAGGGCGTTGAGTTCGAGTTACTGCAGCAAACTGCCGGCGTCATCCAAGACCACACTCGACTCATGGCAGTTGGCACGCACAACCGTTGGAGCGAGGGGCAGCTTCAGTATTTCTTCCTCGAACGTGGCTGGGGTCTACTCATCGACAAGCCCTGCAAAGCGAACTTCACGATGACACATCCGACCTTGTCCGGGTTCACCGAACAAGACGGAATGCAGTTGTACGAGAACCCGTTCGTCCTGTAGATCCCTCCGGCCCGTCGACTCGAATGCCGCTCACCGCGGCTGCCACGTACGCGATCGTCGCGAGAACTCCGATTCCTACGATCAACGGAAGCGGTAGCCCGATCATCCCCGTCCACTCCAGCACGAGATCGATATCGAACAGTCCTCGATCGATCCCGGCGGCGTATCTATGCGCGTTAACCCACAGGGCGATGCTCGCCGATGCGCCGAGTCCGAGGCCCAGGACCCATGCCAAGGCCCGAGACAGCCCAAGCCCTCGGTCTTGGTTGCTTCCGAACGGGATAGCCAAGCTCACGGTCAAGACGAAGACGATGATCAAGGGAAGCAGATAGCGAGCCTGCACTACTTCACCTACCGCCAAGCCCTCGCGCTGCAAGAAGACCAACGGCACGACGATGAGCGCCGCGAGGGAGACGGCGAGAGCGGTCGCCTTTGACCGCGGAAAGTGCTCCAAACCGCGGGCAAGGAGAGCGCCGAGCGCGAGCAGACCGAAAACGAACACCAGGGGTGGCAGTGCGGTGTCGTTCCACCCCAGCGCCATTCCCCCGACGGCACCGGAAATATAGACGGGCAGATAGACGATGTTGGTGAACAGCAACCCTGGTCCAGGTTCGGTGCCACCCATACCGCCCGCAAAGCCACTGCCCGGTGTGCCAAATGTCGCGTACTGCAGCAATCCCACGGTTGCGAAGACCAACAAGACGACGATCGAAATCCACGACGTACGCGCTCTTCGTATTCCCGTCAAAAGCACGACGACGACGACAACGAGGGCGACGAAAGCCGACGCATCCACCCGCGAACCAATAGCTAGGAGCGCACTGAATCCGGCGACGACAGCGAGCAACCAGGTGCGGGGGGATCGCCACGAGCGTCGCCGAGCGAGCGCCAACCCGAACGCCCACAGCAAAGTCAGACCGGTGATGGTCCACGAGCTCGGGTTGGTCGACGGGATGATGAATAGCCCCAGTGGAATGAAGACCACGAGGACCGCGCCCACCAGGGTGGAGCGGATGGCGGGCGTGAGCACCCACAGCGCGAGTGTCATGAGCGCGACGAACAACACCGCGTTGAACATCCGCATTGCCAGGACCGACCTTTGCGGATCGTCTCCGACGAATACGTGCATGGTTCGGTAGAAGAGCGTCGGATAGAGACCTTGGACGTTGTTCACTCGGTCCGTTGCGACTACCCCCTCCGACAAACCAGCCGTGCAGGCCGCAGTAATCGATGCGTCGTAGGCAAAACATTCGTGAGCGAAGCCCACGGACTGCGGGACGAGTCGAACCGAGGAATCCTCGGGGTCGCTTTCGCAGACTCCTGCTCGCTCTCCACCGGCACACCAGATCGAGGAAAGGTGGTAGTCGTCGTCGGGAGAGGATCCGACCGGACTGGTGGTGGCCCACGACGCGAAGACGATCAGGAGCGCAACGGGAAGGACCACGCGCCACGCGCGTGTCCAGATTCCTCGAATTCCCCGATTTCCCGGTGACCCGGTGGCCCCCCTCGCAACCATGTCCGCATTCTCCGCTGGGGAAACGACGACGCGCTTCACCGGGTACCAACGGACCGCGCCCGGTGTGCTTACCATGGCTGCCGACCCGCACTTCCCACTCGAACGGGGGCTTCATGCGTCGCCTGGTCTGCGCCGTGAGCGCACTCGCGCTCACCGCAACACTTGCACCACTTGCTCAGGCCGACGACGCCACCTCCGCCATCACCCAGCCGGACAGTCCCTGGCGAAACGTCCAAGCATGGGAGACCGCGGTGGTCCAGCGGGTGGTAGACGGCGACACCGTGATCGTCACTGACGAAGTGACCGGGGCCGAATCGCGAGTCAGACTCCTCGGCATCAACTCACCGGAGAAACCCACCAAACGCAAGCCGGGCAACTGTGGGGGTGCGCAAGCGTTGGAGTGGTTGACCGCGCTCTTGCCCGAAGGCACCCGGGTTCGCCTGCTGTCCTCGGATCGAGCGTCCACCGGAAAGAGTCAAAGGCCTCAGCGTGTGGTTCTCGCCTACAACGACAAGACCGGGGACTTCGATCAAGACGTTGCGTGGGGCATGGCCGAGCGTGGTTGGGGACTGTGGTTCACCGTGCCGAGCGAGGCATCGATGAGTTCGCTCTACCGTGCAGCGATCGAGGGTGCGCAGGCCAAGCGCATCGGCATGTGGGATCCCGAACTGTGCGGCACGATCGAACAACCCGAGGCATCCCTCTCTCTTCGCATCTCCCGGGGCAACGGAAATGTCGCTGATGAAACGGTGACCGTCCGCAACACCGGTGGCACGACAGTGGACCTGACCGGATGGATGCTCCGCGATGCCGGCAACGCCGGTTGGTACACGTTCCCCGGCGGAAGCGTGCTCACTCCCGGGGATTACCGAACGGTTCACACCGGAAAGGGCAAGGACCGCACACCCACCGGCCACGACGTCTACCGCGGCCGGAAGAAGGAGCTCTACGTCGATCCCGGTCGCGAGCCGAACCTCGTGGGCGACGGCGCATATCTGCTCGACAAGGCCGGCAACTTCCGCTCGTGGCGCGAATTCCCGTGCACCGAACGCTGTGCGGCTGACGACGGAATGGGATCCCTGGTCATCGAAGACCTCTCACTTGGCAAGAACCGTGGAAAGAAGCGAGCGCAAACGCAGTTCATCCGCATCGCCAACCGGGGCGCGACCGAACTGTGCCTCGATGGCTATCGCATGGAAACGCAAGGTCTGACCTTCTGGTTCCCATCAGGAACGTGCCTTGCTCCCGGAGCCACCTTCACACTCAACGGTGGTGACCGCCGGAGTTGGTCCAAGGTCACCTACCTCAATCGCAAGAAACCAATGTTCTACCTGACCGGAAGCGCAAAGATCATCTCTGACCGCGACCAGGTGCTCGCCGAACGTTTCTGGTGATGGGACAAAGTCGCTAAGCCCGCGAGCACGGGGGACCTGCGTGGCATCCTGCGCACATGCCTGAGATCTCCCCCTCCGATGCCCGCGATCGACTAGCCACCCTCGGCGTCGAGTTCCACACGACAACCAACGACGACGTCCCTGATGCATTGCTAGCCGAGGTTCTCCCCGAGACAGAGCGGCACGAGCGCGCTGTCGCGACCATGGAGCCGCCAACATCGGGGGCCGAGTTCGAGGGCGTTGGTGCGTGGCATGTGAACGCGCAGGACGAAGCGCATTTTCTGCGATCCGGCACGGGTCAGGTGCAGTTCGTCGACAACACGGGCACCATCACGGTGGACCTTTCGGCCGGAGACGTCATGATCATCCGCCGAGCCGAGCACCGCTTTCGCGCACTCACCCCCTGCAC
>CAZVWA010000043.1:2625-11417 GCA_964631085.1 uncultured Rubrivirga sp. | reverse complement strand
CTGATTCCGGCCTTGCGAGGGTAGAAACCTAAGTTACTAGCGAGTAACATCGGGGGGAGCCACTTGGCGCAACTCGAGCAAGGAGTTCTCCATGAGCAGCATCCAGCCGGTCGTCTTCGTCGATGGAGCCCGAACGCCTTTCGCGCGCGCTGGGAGCCTGTATGCCAACACGCGGGCCGACGACCTCATGGTGAAGGTGATCCGGGAGCTGCTTCGGCGAAACCCCTCGCTACCACCCGAGCGCGTCGACGATGTGGCCGTCGCGGCCGCGACTCAAACGGGCGATCAGGGGATGAACATCGGTCGATCCGTGGCCCTGCTCTCCGGACTCCCCAACACCGTGCCGGGATATTCGATCGACCGCTGGTGCGCCGGTGCGATGACCGCCGTCACCACACTGTCCGCGTCGATCATGGCCGGTGCGTACGACGTCGCCATCGCTGGCGGGGTCGAGCACATGACCCACCACCCGATGGGTGAAGGAGTTGACCCCAACCCCCGTTACCTCGCCGAGAAGCTCGTCGATCCCGAGGCCCTGGCAATGGGCAATACCGCCGAGAACCTGCATGACCGATTCCCGCACCTGACAAAGGAGCGGGCGGATGCGTATGCCGTCGCGAGCCAGGAGAAGACGGCGAAGGCCTACGCCAACGGGCTGCTACAGCCGGATCTGGTGCCGGTTGCCGCCCGTGATGCCGAGAAGGGCTGGGGCTACGTCACGACCGACGAAGGCCCGCGGCCGGGAACGTCGATGGAGGGCTTGGCCGGGCTCAAGACACCTTTCCGACCGCATGGTCGGGTGACCGCGGGAAATGCCTCGGCTCTCACCGATGGTGCGACCGGCGCCATCGTGGCGTCTGAGTCGACGGCGCGTGAGCTCGGACTTCCGGCAAAGATGCGCATGGTCGGATTCGCCTTCGCTGGCGTCGAGCCCGAAGTCATGGGTGTCGGCCCGGTACCCAGCACCCAGAAGGCGCTTAAGAGAGCAGGCCTGAGCATCGACGACATTGACCTTTTCGAGATCAACGAAGCCTTCGCGGTTCAAGTATTGGCCTTCTTGGATCACTTCGGCATCGATGACGACGATCCGCGCGTGAACCCGATGGGCGGTGCGATCGCCGTCGGTCACCCGCTTGCGTCCAGCGGCATCCGCCTCATGACCAACCTCGCCCGGGACTTCGAGGCAAATCCCGACGCTCGCTACGGCATCACCACCATGTGTATCGGCCTGGGAATGGGTGGCACGGTGATCTGGGAGCGTGTCGAGGAGGCCGGCAAGTGAGCGACGTAACTTTTCCCGATGAGGTAGTCACCGAAGCGACGCTGCGGCTCGTCGATTTGCCCAGCGGGACATTTGGCTTGATCTCCATCGACAACGGCCGCGACCACACGCGTCCGTCGACCTTCGGACCGGAGGGATTGCGGTCGTTGGGCGCTGCCATAGACGAAGCGGCCGCGACACCGGGCATCGTGGGTATCGGTATCACCGGAAAGCCATTCATCTTCGCCGTTGGCGCGGACTTGTCCGCGATCGGTTTGGTGACCGATGGGAGCGTCATCGAGAGCTTCGCCAAACTCGGGCACGACGTCTTTCGCAAACTCGGAGAGTTGGTGATTCCGACGTTCGCCTTCGTCAACGGCGCCGCAATGGGCGGCGGTATGGAGCTGGCGCTTCACTGCACCTACCGGACCTTGGATGCCAGTGCGGCCGGCCTGTCTTTGCCCGAGGTGTTCTTGGGATTGGTGCCGGGATGGGGTGGAGCCTGGTTGCTGCCACACCTGATCGGACCTCAGCGGGCGTTGGACGTCATCATCAACAACGCGATGAACCAGAACAAGCAATTGCGCCCCGCGCAAGCCGCCGAACTTGGTGTGGTGGACGTCGTATTCGAACCGGCGGACTTCCTCGAGCGTTCGCTGCGATGGGCTGACGACGTCATCTCGGGTCGAATCGAGATCCAACGTCCAGACGTCGACACCAACACCTGGGATCAGGTCGTCGACGCCTATCGCGCAGGTGTGGAAGCACGAATCCACGGCGCGACCCCGGCGCCGTACCGGGCTCTTGACCTAGTTCAGGCAGCTCGCATCCGTAGCCGCGATGAGGGCTTCGCTGCGGAGGATGCAGCGCTCACCGATCTCGTCATGGGCGATGACCTTCGAGCGTCCATCTACTCCTTCGACCTGGTCCAAAAGCGTGCCAAGCGCCCGGTGGGGGTCCCGGATAAGGACCTTGCGCGCCCGGTGACGAAGGTCGGGATCGTGGGCGCCGGCCTCATGGCGAGTCAATTGGCGATGCTGTTCGCGCGCCGGCTGCAGGTTCCCGTCGTCATGACCGACCTCGACCAAGAACGCGTCGATGCGGGTGTCGGGCGTGTGCACGCGGATATCGACGCTCTCGCCGCAAAAGGTCGGCTCTCGTCCGACAAGGCGAGCCGCCTTAAGGGCTTGGTCTCGGGCAGTGTGGATACGGCAGCGTTCGCGGGCGCGGACTTCATCCTGGAAGCCGTATTCGAAGATCTAGCGGTCAAGAAGCAAGTCTTCGCCTCACTCGAGGACATCGTCAGCGCCGAGTGCATTCTTGCCACCAACACCTCCTCGCTGTCCGTAAGCGCAATGGGTGCCGATCTGAAGCACCCCGAGCGGGTGGTGGGCTTCCACTTCTTCAATCCAGTCGCCGTCATGCCACTTTTGGAGATTGCACGCGCCGATAACACCGACGATCCCTCACTGGCCACCGCTTTCTCCGTGGGAAAGAAGCTCAAGAAGTCGTGCGTGTTGGTGGCGGATGCTCCGGCTTTCGTCGTGAATCGACTTCTGATCCGGTACCTAGGTGAAATCACCCGAGCCGTCGACGAAGGTGCCGACTTCGAGGTGGCAGACCGGGCGATGAACCCGCTGGGCCTTCCGATGAGTCCCTTTTCGCTGTTGCAACTTGTCGGCATGGGAGTTGCCGCCCACGTGTCCGCCTCGATGCACCAGGCGTTCCCCGACAGGTATTACCTCTCGCCGAATCTCAACGCGATGTTGGACGCCGGCATCGACGCCATCTGGAAGTGGAACACCGACGGCTCCCGCGAACTCGACCCTCGCCTCGAGGGCGTCTATCGACAGGGAGAAACGGCGCTCGACGAGGAGCAAATCCGGCAGCGGGCTTTGGACGCGCTTGCCGACGAAGCGCGTCGCATGCTTGACGAGGGTGTTGTAGCCGAGGCGCAGGACATCGACCTGTGCATGATCCTCGGCGCCGGTTGGCCCTTCTGGCTCGGCGGATTGACGCCGTACTTGGATCGCACCGGAACCTCAGAGCGGGTTACTGGCCAGCGGTTCCTGCAACCGGGGGTTGCGTCCCTTCCGCAGTAACCGATGATGCGTCGGTCGGCTCGGTGGTCGTTGCGGGTGCCGAGGCGACCCATTCGACGATGTCCCGTGAAATCTGCTGGCTCGTGAGTCCGATGGCTTCGAGGATCTGTGCGCGCTTTCCTTGGTCGATGAATTCCCGCGGGATCCCGAATACTCGATAAGGGGTAACGACGGACGCATCGCTCAAGGCCGTTGCGATGGAGGAACCGATTCCCCCGACGCGAATGCCGTCTTCGATCACGACGACTCGACCCGCGTGACGAGCCATGTCCACGAGATGTTCGCTCACCGGAAGTACCCACCGCGGATCGACCACCCGAGTAGAGATGCCTTGGTCGTCCAGACGCGAGGCCACCTCAGCGGACATCGCCGCGAAAGCACCCACCGCCACAATGAGGACGTCGACGTCTCGCTGCGTCGATTCGGTGAGGATGTCGATCCCGCACTCGGTTCGCAATGCTGGAACAGCGGGGCCGAGAGCACCCTTCGGGAACCGAACCACCGAGGGCGCGTCCGCAATGGCCACGGCTTCCTTCAAGGCACGCCGCAGGGTCTCTTCGTCCCTCGGCGCTGCCAAGTGCAGGCCGGGGACCACACCCAGCATGGCCATGTCCCACATGCCGTTGTGACTGGCTCCGTCATCGCCCGTAACCCCTGCACGATCCAGGACGAAGGTGACACCTGCGTGATGCAGCGCGCAGTCCATGAGTACCTGGTCGAAGGCACGATTCAAGAAGGTTGCGTACACGGCGACCACGGGGTGAAGCCCACCAAATGCCAGGCCCGCCGCACTGGTGGTCGCATGCTGCTCGGCGATGCCAACGTCGTAGGTGCGCTCGGGAAAACTGGATGCGAAGCGTTCGAGTCCGGTTGGCCCCAGCATGGCCGCCGTGATCGCCACGACGTTGCGATTGTCATGACCCACGCGCACCATCTCGTCGGCAAAGACCGAAGTCCATGTCGGTCCGGATTGGGTTAGTGGCTGGCCGGTATCGGGATCGATGACGCCGACTCCGTGGAATCGATCAGCCTCGTCATTCTCTGCGGGTGCGTAGCCCCGCCCCTTGACAGTGATGGCATGCACGATCACCGGATGATCGAATTCGCGAGCACGGGTCAGCGCGAACTCGAGCTCTTGTTCATCATGTCCGTCCACGGGGCCGATGTACTTAAGCCCCAAATCCTCGAACATGCCCTGGGGCGCGACGACATCCTTCACGCCCTTCTTGACGCCGTGCAGCGCGTCATAGACGGGTCGGCCGAGAACGGGCGTGCGCTGGAGAACACCCTTTCCCCAGGACATGAATCGTTCATATCCTCGCGTTGTTCGCAAAGTGGCGAGGTGATGCGCCAACCCGCCGATCGTCGGCGAGTAGGACCTCTCGTTGTCGTTGACCACAATGACCATGGGACGGTCCGATGCCGCGATGTTGTTGAGCGCTTCCCAAGCCATACCGCCGGTTAGTGCGCCGTCGCCGATCACAGCGACGACGTGGCGGGATCCGAGAACACCCCTGCGCTCCCATGCCTTCGCGATTCCGTCCGCGTAGGACAACGCGGTGGACGCATGGGAGTTCTCGACGATGTCGTGTGGACTTTCGGCTCGACTCGGGTAGCCCGACAATCCGCCCTGCGTGCGCAGGGTGTCGAAGTCTGCACCTCGTCCGGTGAGGATCTTGTGCACGTAGGCCTGGTGTCCGGTGTCCCAGATGATGGCATCGTCCGGTGAATGGAAAACCCTATGAAGGGCGATCGACAACTCCACGACCCCGAGATTCGGGCCGAGGTGCCCTCCCGAGGCTGCAACCTTGGCGACCAGAAACGCTCGGATCTCTTCGGCGAGGCCCGGTAGGGCTTCGACAGGGAGCGCTCGCAGATCGTGCGGGCTGCGTATGCGCTCGAGGGCGCTTTGGTTGTCAGTCATCGCCCCGGCAGTCTAAGGCCGTTCCCGAAGGACGGCATGACCGGAAACGCGGTTCTGGCGTTCGTGCCCCACAGGAGCGCCCTACAGGAGAGATCGCAGCACAAACTGCAGGATTCCGCCGTTTCGGTAGTAGTCGGCCTCACCGGGGGTGTCGATTCGGACCTTGGCACTGAATTGCACGGTGGTACCCCGGGGAGAAACCGCCTCGATGTCGACCATCGCCGGAACGGGACCGTGATTCATCGCCTCGATACCCGACACGGTGAACACTTCATCACCCTCAAGACCCAGGCTCGAAGCACTGACGCCGTCGGGGAACTGCAAGGGCAAGACACCCATGCCGATCAGGTTCGATCGGTGGATGCGCTCGTAGGACTCCGCAATCACCACCCGAACACCGAGTAGCGCCGTTCCCTTGGCCGCCCAGTCGCGGCTAGAACCCGATCCGTATTCCTTGCCCGCGAGGATGACCAAGGGCGTTCCGTGCTCGGCATACGCCGTCGCCGCATCGAAGATAGGGACGACGACGTCCTCTCCTTGGGTGAAGTCCACTGTGAAGCCGCCCTCGACATCGTCGAGCATGAGGTTACGCAACCGGATGTTTGCGAAAGTGCCTCGGATCATGACCTCGTGGTTTCCTCGTCGTGACCCGTAAGAGTTGAAGTCCTTGCGCTCGACCCCGTGCTCGGTGAGGTACTGACCCGCAGGGCTGTCGGCCTTGATGGCCCCGGCCGGAGAAATGTGGTCTGTGGTGACCGAGTCGCCCAAGAGCGCCAACACGCGCGCACCGGAGATGTCACTGACCGGCTGCGGGGCTTGCTCCATACCGTCGAAATACGGAGGTTTGCGTACGTAGGTGCTCGCCGCATCCCACTCGAAGACCTCTCCCTCGGGCGTTGGCAACGAGCGCCAACGATCGTCGCCTTCGAAGACATCCCGATAGCGACTCGTGAACATGTCGGCGTCTATCGAATCGTCGATGGTCGACTGCACCTCGGCTGCGCTGGGCCAGATGTCAGCCAAGAACACCGGATCACCGTTTTCGTCCATTCCGAGAGGCTCGTTCAACAGATCGATGTCCATGGTTCCGGCAATGGCGTAGGCCACGACCAGCGGCGGCGAGGCCAGGTAATTCATCTTGATATCGGGGTTAATACGTCCCTCGAAGTTGCGGTTACCGCTGAGCACGGACACCACCGCTAGATCGTGCTCGTTTACCGCTGCGCTCACCTCGGGAATGAGCGGTCCGGAGTTACCAATGCAGGTGGTGCATCCGTAGCCGACGATGTCGAACCCGAGCTTCTCCAGGTACGGCAGCAATCCGGACTTCTCGTAGTAGTCGGTGACGACTTTGGATCCGGGGGCAAGCGTGGTCTTAACCCAGGGCTTGCGGGACAGCCCTCGCTCAACCGCCTTCTTCGCGAGCAAACCTGCCCCGATCATGACCGAGGGATTCGACGTGTTGGTGCAGGACGTTATGGCCGCGATCGTGACTGCTCCGTGGCCGATCTCGGAAACCTCACCGGCGATATCAACCGATACACGCGCGCTGGGTGTCGCGGTGTAGTCGTCGAGCGCGACTTTGAAATCCGATCGTGCGCGCGACAGTAAAACCCGATCCTGCGGACGACGGGGTCCCGCCAGGGACGGTTCGACGGTCGCGAGGTCCAGCTCCAGGTACTCGGAGTAGACGGGTTCGTGTGCGGGGTCGTGCCACAGGCCCTGCTCACGCGCGTAGGCCTCGACGAGCGCGATCTGATCCTCGCTGCGTCCGGTCAACCGCAGATAATCAACCGTGGCGTCGTCGATGGGGAATATTGCCACCGTACTTCCGTATTCCGGACTCATGTTGCCGATGGTCGCTCGGTTGGCCAAGGGAACGGCGGGCACTCCCTCTCCGTAGAACTCGACGAATTTGCCCACGACACCGTGTTGGCGCAGCATGTCAGTGATGGTGAGCACGAGGTCGGTTGCCGTCGCGGTTGCCGGAAGTTCACCCGTCAGCTTGAAACCGACGACGCGCGGAATGAGCATCGAAACGGGCTGGCCCAACATCGCTGCCTCGGCCTCGATGCCGCCGACGCCCCAGCCGAGCACGCCGAGGCCATTGACCATCGTGGTGTGCGAGTCGGTGCCGACGACAGTGTCCGGATACGCCTGACCTCCGCGCGCCATGATGACTCGGGCCAATGCCTCAATGTTGACCTGATGGACTATGCCGGTGCCCGGGGGCACGACCTTGAATTCATCAAACGCACTTTGTCCCCATCGAAGGAATTGATACCGCTCACGATTGCGCTCGTATTCGAGCTCGACGTTCTTGGCTTCGGAGTCGGGCAGACCGAAAAAGTCAGCGATGACGGAATGGTCGATGACGAGTTCAGACGGCGCGAGGGGTTCGATCCGGGCAGGATCGCCGCCAAGCTCGCGGACAGCCTCGCGCATCGTGGCCAAGTCCACCACGACCGGCACTCCGGTGAAGTCCTGCATAACCACGCGGGCCGGCGTGAACTGAATTTCGGTCGAAGGTTCGGCAGACGGATCCCAATCGCCGAGCGCGCGTATCGACTCCGCGGTGACGTTCGCCCCATCTTCGGTACGTAACAAGTTCTCCAGCAGCACCTTGTGGCTGAAGGGCAGTCGCTCGGCACCGGGAACTGCAGCGATGCGGAAAATCTCGAACTGCTCGACGCCCCCGCTCATAGGGACCGACAACGTTCCTCGTGCTTGGAAACTGTCCTGGCTAGCCACGTGCGCCTCCCGAAGATTTATCTTGACATCAAGATATCTGATCGCCCGGTTCGAACAGCGCCGCGGTCTCCAGATGGTGGGTGTGCGAGAACCCATCCCATGACCGGAGTTTGTCCAGGCGGTAGCCCGATGCCGCCAAAATCGCGGTATCTCGACCCAGCGCAACGGGGTCGCAGGCCACGAGGATCAACCTTCGCGGGCGGCGAGCGGCGACTGCTTCGAGAACGGCTCGGCCCGCACCCGTTCGAGGCGGATCGAGCACAACGCCATCGGGATCGGCGTGATCGCGGGCGGCGGTGGCAATCCATCTGCGGACGTCGGCGTGGATGACCGAAACGCGGGGGTCGGGGAATGCGTTGTCGAAGATCCTCCGGGCCTCCCGGGCCGCGTAGGCAGATCCTTCCACCGCCCAGACGTGACCTGCTGACTCCACCCGCATACCCAGTGCCCACGCGATCGGTCCGACGCCGGCGTACAGATCCCACCACCGATCCCCCGGCTTCGGCTCGGCCCATTGCAGGACGGTGTCGACGAGTGCTTGAGCAAGCCGTGGATGGACCTGCCAAAACCCATCGACGCGGGTGCGAAACTCCATCGACGATCCATCGACCGCTAGTGAGTGTCGAACGTGACTGCGGGGCCGTTCCCGGCCATGCGCTGTAAGAACGTCCACAACAGGTCCGTCCTCGCCCACCGCCATGAACGCGTCAACGTCTTCGTCCGCAGAGGTAACGAGATCGGCTGCGCGCGCATG
>CAZVWA010000043.1:1314-2525 GCA_964631085.1 uncultured Rubrivirga sp. | reverse complement strand
TCTGGCTTCGCCGATCGGCGAGCCCCGGGGTCGGTGGGCACTCCCGCAGCCTAGATTCACGCCGCGTGTAGCGTTTGAGGGTGCACATTGTGATCCTCGGTTGCGGTCGGGTCGGATCCCTCCTCGCGGACGAACTGGACGGCGGAGGTCATTCGGTAGCGGTAGTCGATCAAGATGCCAAGGCCTTTCGAAAGCTCGGCCCCGACTTCGGGGGGATCACGGTGAAGGGCATCGGATTCGACCGACAGACACTGGAGAACGCGGGAATCGATCGCGCTCACGCATTCGCTGCGGTGAGCAGCGGCGACAACACCAACATCCTGGCCGCACGTGTTGCACGGGAAACCTACGGAGTCGAGCACGTAGTCGCGCGCATCTACGACCCTCGGCGCGCTGAGGTCTACCAGCGTTTGGGTATCCCCACGGTCGCGACGGTGGCCTGGACGAGTACTCAGATTATGCGCGCCCTGCTGCCCATGGGTGCGGAGACCGAGTTCTTGGACCCCACGGGCTCGGTCTGCCTAGCGGAAGTTCACATCGGCGTGGAATGGATGGGTAAGCGAGCCGCCGAACTGGCCGCGGCAACCGGAACTTCCGTTGCGTTCCTCACTCGATACGGAAGCGCGATGCTTCCCGAGGACAAGACGGTTATCCAAGAAGGGGACTTAGTGCACCTCTTGTTCGATCCTGAGCGGCGCGACGAAGTAGAGCGCATTTGCGAGAAGGGTCGGTGATCGACGCATGCGCGTTGCAATAGCCGGAGCAGGCAAAGTAGGGCGGGCCATCGCCCGAGAACTCGTTGAGAACCATCACGAAGTGCTCTTGATCGACAAGGACGCCGAATTGGCAAGACCCGGTGTTGTTCAAGGGGCGACCTGCCTGTTGGCCGACGCGTGCGAAGTCACCGCATTGGACAACGCTCGGCTTGCCGAGTGTCAGGTGGTCGTTGCAGCGACCGGTGATGACAAAGTGAATCTGGTCGTATCGCTTTTGGCAAAGACGGAATTCGGGGTTCCGCGAGTCGTCGCACGCGTGAACCATCCGAAGAACGAATGGATGTTCGACGAATCATGGGGCGTTGATGTCGCTGTGTCTACGCCTCGGATGCTGTCAGCACTCGTCGAGGAGGCCGTGTCGGTTGGGGATCTTGTCCGCCTGTTCACCTTCCGACAGGGTGCTGCCGAATTGGTGGAGATGACCCTGCCCACTAC
>CAZVWA010000043.1:0-1214 GCA_964631085.1 uncultured Rubrivirga sp. | reverse complement strand
AACAGCGGCCACCCCATGACCACGCGGGCGACGCCGAGGAGTTCGACGGCGGCCGCGAGATACAGCGGAACCTGGACCGCCAGACGACTGAAGAAGACGCCCACCCAGATCCAGGACGCGGCCGAGTAGGTGCGCATCAAGCGTTTATCACGGCGCCAACTGATGCCGTCGCCGGTCAGGTAGCCCATGGCCAGACCGAGCAACGGCCAACGCACGAGGATGCTGACGACGAATGCGGTTCCGTAGGCGATGTTGGTAATCAGGCCGGGAAGGAAGAAGTTTTCCGCTTGACCGGTCCACGCCGAGAATCCAGCCGCGATAGCCAGACCCAGGAAACCGGTGAGCACTTGCTGGAGCCGTTCGCGACGAACCAAGCGATAGCCGGCAAGGAGCACACCAGCGGCGATCGCCGCGACGAGCGCGGGAACGAGTTGTCGCGCGTTGATGACGTACACCGTGATGAAGATGACGGTTGGCAGGCCGCTGTCGACCATGCCCCGCCAACCGCCGATGGCGCGTTCGAGGATCAGTCCTTCGGCCCTCAACTCCTCGGCGTTACCGGATTCCGCGCCGCTGCCGTCAGACCCTTCGGTGGGCTGTCCGTCATCTAGGGGAGGTTGAGTCATCGACGACTCACTCCGGCAAGAGTTCGTATCGGGGGTTATAGATCGTCGGATGCTCGAAAACACAATTCAGCCGGCCATGGACCACCAAGCGCCGGCCCTCGTGGATACCGGGGATACGTTTGCGGCCGAGCCAGACGACGAACACCCGTCCGGTGCCGTCGACCAACTCTACTTCGAGAGCGGGAGTCGACCCCTCGCTGCCGTTGTCTAGCGCCGCAACGGTGCCCGCCAGCGTGACTTCTTCGCCGGGGGTGCAGGCATCGATCTCGATAACGGGCTCGTCGGGATGACGGCGCACGTGGTCTTCCGCAGACTCACGCAATATGCGATCGTGCGAAGACTCGGCGATTCGACGCCAGGTGCGGCCGAGCAGTCCGATGGATCCCGATTCCCGGCTCTCCTGTTGTTCGGCCACTACCGGGTCTCCGTGATCTCCGGGCCCCGCTCGGGCAGGGTGATGGTTGGTCGCTCGGAATTGGGTGTCGATACCGGCGCATCAGTGACCTCTGACTCGCCAGGCGTGCCTTGAATCTGTTCCTGTGGCACGCGCAGGGACAACGCGTTCCCCATGGGCATGGCGTCAGCCCC
>CAZVWA010000042.1:6383-11715 GCA_964631085.1 uncultured Rubrivirga sp. | reverse complement strand
GTACTGCAGAACGCGGAACAAACCGAAGAAAATGGGAGCCTGCAACAAGATTGGTAGACAGGAAGCCAGCGGATTCGTCCCGGTTTCCCGATACAACTTCATCATTTCCTGCGACTGCCGCTCACGGTCGCCCGCGTACTTCTTTTGGATCTCTTTCATCTGCGGCTGAATGATCTGCAAGCCCCGCTGGGCCTTGATCTGCTTAACGAACAGCGGGATCAAGATGATGCGCATCAAGATCACAAGTCCCACGATCGACGCCGCCCACGTCCACCCGCTGTAGGGGTCCATGAAGAGGCTGAAGAACGAATAGAACTGAACGAGAACCCAACTGACGGGGACGTCGAGAATCTCCAAGATCGCCATCGGTTACGTCGTTCTCCGTTCGGGCAGCACGTGCTGCGTAGTTTCGGTGGCGATTCGCCCGCGCGGCGAACCATCCGCGTGGACGTCGGGAACCCATCGCCGGGGTTCGGGTACCGGATCCACTCCGCCCTTATTCCACGGGTTGCACCGTAGTAGACGCCAGATCGTCAAGGCTAAGCCCTTGGCAGATCCGTGCACCTTGATCGATTCGAAACCGTAGGCCGAACAGCTCGGGTGGAATCGGCAGCTCGGTGGCAACAGCGGAGAGATACCTCGCTGGTAGGCGACTATCAAGGCCAGAAGAACTCCACGCAGCACCCACCCCACACTGTGATCCCACGCCCACAGCGCGCCTCGACCGAGGTCTATCGCCACCTGCCTCACAGCACGATCATCCCGACTTCAGCACCGTGCGCGCTATCGCGGTGCGGACATCCGATGCCACGTCGGCTTCCGCCGCCCGGGGTAGGGCCCGAAGCACCCAGCGGGAACCAGGTGGAATCTCGATCGAGGGGTCCTTCATTGCATCGGCGATCGCGTGCCGGATACGGCGAGAGACCCGATGTCGCACCACCGAACCACCCACCGCCTTACTCACTGTGATGCCGAAACGGGCAGGGGCGTTCGACTCCACCCGATCCACCCGGGAACAGTGCACGATCACCGTCGGGGTGACCTGCTTGGAGCCAGAGCGAATCGTCCGGCGGAAATCATCGGGGGATGTCAACCGATGGTCGGCGGGGAGCATCGTTCTCGGACACCTTCTCTCGGGTGCCTTCTCATCAGGCGCTGGGCCGCGGGGAAGGGGGCCTTGGGGAGATGGGCCCGTCGATCTGCGGGGCGCGGCCGGTGGCCGGTTCAGGCAGAAAGGCGGGTGCGGCCCTTGGAGCGGCGGTTCGCCAGGATCGCGCGGCCGGCGCGGGTGCGCATCCGGGCCCGGAAACCGTGCTTGCGTGCCCGACGCCGGTTGTTGGGCTGGAAGGTGCGCTTCATGATCCATGCTCCTGGGGAAAGGTCGGCCGCTTGCGAACCCCGTCCGCCGACCGACGAGCGGACAAGAGCGCCTTAGGCTACGGCCAACGCCTAGAGACGGTCAAACCGGGGGTCTGCGACCGGGTTCCATCCCGGGCCGACGTTCTCGAAGTTCTCGAAGTTCTGCATCCGCCTTGTGCAGAAGCGAAGCCCAGGCTACTGTTTCCGTTCCGCTTCCACACCTGTGGATAACTATGTGGACAAGTTGCCGATAAACAGGGAGGATGCACCGCGTGGCTGAGGAAAACGACCTCACTCCCTACTGGGAAGCGGCTTTGGCGAGCCTGGGCGAAGAGGAACTCCCGGCCCAGCAACGAGCCTTCGTCACCCTCACTCAGCCCCTCGGCCTCGTCGGGGACACCGCTTTGGTCGCGGCGCCGAACGAGTTCACCAAAGACGTCCTCGAAACCCGGCTCCGCCCGATCGTGGTGCGGGCCCTGACCACCACCATCGGCCACGACGTCCGGTTGGCGGTCACCGTCGATCCCACCATCACCCCTCCGGTGGACGAGGAAGCCACCGACGAGATGGCGGACGCCACCTATGCCGACGATGCACCGGTAGAAAACCTAACCGCCGATCCGGGGCTCGAATCTCCGGTTCGTGACGAGTCCGCCGTCCGCCCCGGTACCGGATCACCGGACACCCGATCCGGTGATGGACGCCTAAACGACAAGTACGTCTTCGACACCTTCGTGATCGGCTCCAGCAACCGTTTCGCGCACGCCGCGGCGGTTGCCGTCGCCGAACAACCCGCACGTGCCTACAACCCGCTGTTCATCTACGGCGGTTCAGGGCTTGGTAAAACCCACCTGCTCCACGCCATCGGCCACTACACGCGCACGCTGTACAAGGGCACCCACGTTCGGTACGTGAGCTCGGAGGAATTCACCAACGAGTTCATTAACTCCATTCGTGACGACAAGGCCTCCGCCTTCCAGCGTCGATACCGCGAAACCGATGTACTCCTGGTCGACGACATCCAGTTCCTAAGCGGAAAAGTCCAGACGCAGGAAGAGTTTTTCCATACTTTCAATACCCTGCACAACGCCAATAAGCAGATCGTCATCACCTCGGATCTGCCACCCAAGCAACTGCAAGACTTCGAGGATCGCATGCGTTCGCGGTTCGAGTGGGGCTTGATTACTGACATCCAGCCACCCGACCTGGAAACACGCATCGCAATTTTGCGGAAGAAGACCAAGCAAGAACGATTGGTCGCACCGCCGGAGGTACTGGAATACATCGCTTCCAAGATCAGCACCAACATCCGCGAGCTCGAAGGTGCACTCATTCGAGTCACCGCCTTCGCATCCCTCAACCGGCAACCGGTGGACTTGACCATCACCGAGATCGTGTTGAAGGACCTCCTGCCGTCCGAGACGGGTCCGGAGATCACCGCGGCTCAGATCATGGCCGCGACCGCGCAGTACTTCGGGGTGACGGTCGATGATCTATGTGGTTCCTCCCGGTCTCGTGTGCTGGTCACCGCTCGACAGATCGCCATGTACCTCTGCCGTGAACTCACCGACCTCTCGCTACCGAAGATCGGTCAGGCCTTCGGCGGCCGAGATCACACCACCGTCATGCATGCCGACCGCAAGATCCGGCAGTTGATGGCCGAGCGTCGCTCCCTGTTCAACCAGGTCACCGACCTCACCAGTCGCATCAAATCCCAACCACGGCCCACGTCATGATCACTCTCGCCCGCTCGTCACACCCGAACCACCCGAAACTTTCGAACCAGTCGTGTGTCTTATCCCCAAGTAGTCCCCAGATGTGGATGCTTGGTGTGAATAAAGGTGTGGATAACTGTGTTCTAGATGTCCGTTTTGCCGTTTCCGTGCATCTATCCCCACCTGTGGACGAGATGTGGACAATCTCCAGCCACACCCCCCACGAAACACATCATCGATGTGGAGAAATCGCCCCCGCCTGGGGACATGTCCAGCCTCGTCGTCGTTCGTCCCCAACCACCCACACGTCGCCGGCCTGTCCACACACAGGACATCCCCAGCCCACATCCGTTATTTCAGGAGAGCCGTCACGCGTTGTGCACATGATCCACACCGCCTACGACGATGACTATCTATCTTCACCTCTTAATCCACCACACAACCTTCGAACGACGGCCCGTGGATATCTCCCGTACCCTTCGAGCGGTGCGGCACCAGCTTGTGAAGAGCGAAAACTGAGTAAGGGAGTCATGTCGTGAAGATTCGGGTCGAAAGGGATGCCCTAGCCGACGCCGTTGCCTGGTCCGCTCGAACCCTGCCCAACAGGCCGAGCCTGCCGGTTCTTGCCGGTTTGGTTATTAACGCAGCCGACGACGCCGTCTCCTTGAGTGGATTCGATTACGAAGTCTCCACCCGCGCCACCATCGACGCGGATGTCGAGAACGCTGGCTCGACCTTGGTCTCCGGTCGACTCCTAGCCGACATTGCTCGGTCTTTACCGGCGCAACCGGTTGTTGTGAGCTTGGAAGGCAACCGCGTGGTGATCACGTGTGGTCGATCTTCCTTCACCCTCCCGACGCTGCCGTTGGACGATTACCCGGCTCTACCGGAGATGCCGCATTCCAGCGGATCCATCGATGCAGCAACGTTTGCCCACGCCGTCGGCCAAGTGGCGATCGCTGCTGGACGCGACGACACCCTGCCGACCTTGACCGGGGTTCGGGTCGAAGTTGATGGTTCGACCATCGTCATGGCGGCGACCGACCGTTATCGCCTGGCGGTTCGCGAATGTCAGTGGAATCCTGCTGATGCGAAGGTGCAGGCGGAGATCCTCGTCCCAGCAAAGACGCTGGCCGATACCGCAAAATCATTGGGATCTGCTGATTCGGTGATGCTCGCGCTCGCACCCGAAGGCGAACGACTCATGGGTTTCGAGGGCAGCAACCGTCGAACCACCACGCGTTTACTCGACGGTGAATTTCCCAAGTACCGCTCACTCCTTCCCAATGAGTCATCCACTCACGCCCAGGTCGATACAGCGTCGTTGATCGAAGCGGTCAAGCGTGTGGCACTGGTGGCCGAGCGCAACACACCCGTTCGGTTGACCTTCGGTGGTTCCGAGGTTGCCTTACGCGCCGGCAATGGCGAGGACGCCCAAGCAGAGGAAGCACTCGAAGCCAATGTCGAAGGCGATGACATCGAGATCGCTTTCAATCCCGGGTATCTCCTCGATGGCCTGTCTGCGATCGATGCATCCATGGCCCAATTCGCTTTTACTCAATCGACACGACCGGCCGTTATCACTGGGATGGCAGATGGTGCTTCGATCGACGAGTACCGCTACCTGCTGATGCCCGTTCGGTTGACTGGCTGACGATGTGGGTTCAGGCACTGAGCCTGACGGATTTTCGCTCCTACCCGCAGGCGGATATGGAGTTCACGCCCGGGGTGACCACGTTCATTGGAATGAATGGTCAGGGTAAGACGAACATCGTCGAAGCCATCGGTTTCCTTGCGACGTTGGGTAGTCACCGGGTATCCCACGACGCACCGCTCGTGCGAAGCGGCGCCGAGCAAGCCGTTGTTCGCGCGCGGGTTTGTGAGGACGAACGGTCGGTATCGATCGACGTTCAGATCAACCCGGGAGGAGCGAACAAGGCGCGCATCAATCGTTCATCGGCAACCCGGGCGCGCGACATCCTCGGCATCATCCGCGCCGTTGTCTTCGCACCCGAAGATCTGGCACTCGTGCGCGGCGACCCGGGGGATCGTCGCCGTTTTCTCGATGAGGTGTGTGTTCAAAGGCACCCGCGCCTGTCGGGGGTCAAGTCCGACTACGACAAAGTCCTTCGGCAACGCAACGCGTTATTGAAATCCGCGGGTGGACGATCTTCCGCTGCGATGTATCAAACACTCGAAGCGTGGGATGAGCAATTGATCGAACTGGGTTCGGACATCGTGCGCAACAGGGCACAACT